>RDYC01000196.1 GCA_004293295.1 Bacteroidota bacterium | reverse complement strand
TTACAACAATTTAGGAACCCTATACGCCTCTACTGGGAAATTGAATGAAGCAGAAACCTGCTTGTTAAAGGCATTAAAACTAGGCTTTATCTCAGCAGACTCTTATTTTAATTTGGGTGCAATTTACGAACTATCAGGCAGGTACGATTTGGCAAAACAATATTATTACAAGTGCCTAAATGTAAATTCAGGTTATGTTCAAGCAAGTGAGCGCTTAATGGAAATCGCTCAAAGGGAGCAGGGTAGCAAAAATAAGTGAATACGTTGGCCTGTTAATGTTGTAATGTGCACCCCATTTTCAAAACAGATTGCTACTTTGGCTTACTCCGTATCGAGGTAATATCAAACAAGCCAATACACGGCTATTCAATCTTATTCATTGTATCAATTTCATGAATACCGCAACTATGTCAAGCCACCGGGCAATATAGGTGAAACAAAAAATCAATATCGTTTGCAAAGGTTATATTAACGCATTTTGCGCACTTTTAAATAGCTTTTATTGCCAACCGAGATGAACAAGAAGCCAATGCGCGATGAAAGCAACTTATTAAAGTTTAAACTTAACAGGCAAGGTATACCTGAATTTAACTGGTCGGCCTTTAATCGTAGCAGGTTTCCAGTAGGGCATTTTATTAATTACTTTTAATACCGCCTTATCAAAATTTGGATTGGCTGATTTAATGATTTCAGTGTCATAAATAACCCCGTGTTCATTAACCGTAAACTGAACAACGACACGGCCTTCAATACCGGCTTTTTTTTCTTTTTTTGGATAGATCAACGCTTTATTTAGATATTCATAAATTGTTTCGCCAATCATAGCAGGCATATCCTCGCAGGATGAATAAATTTGTTCATCAGCAATATATCCTTCAAAGCTATTTGATAGTTTGAATGGTATGGGTAAGTTAACCGTACTTCTAACTACCTTACCATTATGTATTGCCGGAATCCACTTTGGCATTGCAAATGCAAGCCTTAATGCTTCTTCGTCTAATCCCCATCCTTTTTTGGAAGAAACTTGAATATTGGAAACCGAGCTATCTTTCTCAACCACAAATGAAACAGTTGGAGTACCCTCAATATGAGCTGATAGTGCGATATTAGGCTATATAAGTTGTTGGTTTAAAAAATCAATCAGGTCACCATTAAATCTGGCTAAGGTATCCGGATTTTCGTAAATGGTGGTGTCCTTTTCCTGAGCCAACAGGGAGAGGTGAATTAGTATAAAAAAGCTGATCCAAAGTGTTTTCATTGACTTCATCGTTAAGTTAAAATATAAAAGCGGCCTAGGCCGCTTTTATTGAAGAGAAAGAAAAAATTATTTGGCCACGCTGGCACGGATAATATTTAGTGCACCGCCTGCTTTAAACCATTCAATTTGTTGGTCGTTATACGTGTGGTTTACCTTGATTTCGTCTTTGCTGCCATCGCTGTGTGTAATAACCAAGGTTAATGGTGTATTTGGCGCAAATTCGGTTAATCCAACAATATCTATGGTGTCATCTTCCAATAGTTTGTTGTAATCCTCTTTATTGGCAAACGTTAAGGCCAACATGCCTTGCTTTTTTAAGTTGGTTTCATGGATACGTGCAAACGATTTCACCAATACTGCACGCACGCCTAAATGACGAGGTTCCATTGCTGCATGTTCACGGCTACTGCCTTCACCATAATTTTCGTCACCTACCACAATACTGCCAATGCCTTGTGCTTTATATTGGCGTTGCACTTTAGGAACACTTTGGTACTCTCCGGTTAATTGGTTTTTTACGGAGTCAGTTTTTTCATTAAAGAAATTAACCGCACCAATTAGCATGTTATTTGAAATATTATCCAAATGGCCGCGGTACTTTAGCCATGGGCCGGCCATAGAAATATGATCGGTGGTACATTTGCCTTTGGCTTTAATCAACAGTTTCAATCCGGTTAAGTTGGTGCCTTCCCAAGCCGCAAAAGGATCTAGTAATTGCAAGCGGTCTGATGTAGGAGAAACAGCCACGTTTACCGATGAGCCGTCTTCAGCCGGAGCTTGGTAGCCTGCATCTTCAACTGCAAATCCTTTTTGTGGCAACTCATCACCAATGGGTGCATCTAGTTTCACCGCTTCACCCTTATCATTAATTAATGTATCGGTAATTGGGTTAAAGCCTAAATCGCCACTAATAGCAATAGCTGCCACCATTTCAGGCGAAGTAACAAATGCAAACGTATTCGGATTTCCATCAGCACGTTTGGCAAAGTTGCGGTTAAAAGAATGTACAATGGTGTTTTTTTCTCCTTTTTCAGCACCTTCTCTATCCCACATCCCAATGCATGGGCCGCAAGCATTGGTAAACACCATAGCGTTTAGGTCAGTAAATGTTTTTAACAAGCCATCTCTTTCAGCAGTAAACCTAACTTGTTCCGAGCCGGGATTAATACCAAATTGGGCTTTGGTTTTTAAGCCTTTTTCTACAGCTTGTTTGGCGATAGATGCAGCGCGTGATAAGTCTTCATAAGAAGAGTTGGTGCATGAACCAATTAATCCCCATTCCACTTTTAACGGCCAGTTGTTTTTCACGGCTTCTTCTTTCATTTGGCTAATTGGTGTAGCTAAATCTGGAGTAAATGGTCCGTTTAAGTGTGGTTCTAAAGTATCTAAATTAATTTCAATAATTTGATCAAAATATTGTTCAGGGTTCGCGTACACTTCTGCGTCAGCCGTGAGGTGTTGTTTAATAGCATTTGCGGCATCTGCAACTTCTGCGCGGCCTGTGGCTCGCAAGTAACGTTCCATGCTCTCATCGTAACCAAATGTTGAGGTGGTTGCACCAATTTCGGCACCCATATTACAAATGGTACCTTTTCCGGTGCAGCTTAAATTTAATGCACCATCACCAAAGTATTCAACAATAGCACCGGTGCCACCTTTAACGGTTAATATACCGGCTACTTTTAAAATCACATCTTTAGGAGAAGCCCAACCGCTTAATTTTCCGGTTAATTTAACCCCAATAAGTTTAGGAAACTTAAGTTCCCAAGGTAATCCGGCCATCACATCACAGGCATCGGCTCCACCTACACCAATCGCCACCATGCCAAGCCCTCCGGCATTTACTGTATGCGAATCAGTACCAATCATCATGCCTCCCGGGAAAGCATAGTTTTCAAGCACCACTTGGTGGATGATACCAGCTCCGGGCTTCCAAAAGCCTATGCCATATTTATCTGATACTGAGGCTAAAAAGTCATATACCTCTTTGCTTTCTTTGTTGGCAAAGTCCAAATCGGCAGAGGCCCCTGCTTTTGCCGTGATCAAATGGTCGCAATGCACGGTTGAAGGAACCGCTACTTTTGGCCTGCCGGCTTGCATAAATTGAAGCAAAGCCATTTGCGCTGTAGCGTCCTGCATGGCAACACGATCCGGATTAAAATCAACATAATCTTTGCCCCGACTATACGCTGCTGTAGCATCTCCAGCGGTTAAGTGGCTATAAAGTATTTTTTCGGTTAAGGTAAGTGGGCGATTTACCACTTTTCGTGTTGCTGCAATGCGTTCGTCCATTCGTGCATACACAGCTTTAATCATTGCTAAATCAAACATATAGAAGAATTTGGTTTTGTTAAAGACTGATTTTAATCGGCCCGCAATTTACAAATAATAAGGGCCTATTGCTACTTTTAGCAAAAATATAATTCATTAATCAGTTCCTGTTATCATAAAAATAACAGAAGTAGTAAACAATATTTGGGTCTAAAGATTATATTTACCTCGTTAACTTAACCTAACTATGGAAGAAACTACAATCATAACACCTGAAGAGCAGATGGCTCCCAAAGCACCTAATAACCTTGTGTTTAAAGGAAGTGGAGTAGAGTTATTGGGAATTACTTTATACAACACCATCATTACATCATTTACATTGGGGCTCTATTATCCATGGGCCCGCGTTGCTCGCCTAAAATTTCTTTATCAAAACTCGTATCTAAACGATACGCCCTTTGTGTTTAACGGAACCGGTAAGGAATTGTTTAAGGGATTTATTAAGTTTTTTGCGTACATCATTATTTTTTATGGTGGTTTTATTGCCGCATTTATTCATAATGACCCCATTATTATTGCGATTGTTTATTTTGTTTTTCTTGGCTCATTATTTTTTATTATTCCTTTGGCCATACATGGTGCTTTGCGTTACCGTTTATCCAGAACAAGTTGGCGTGGTATCCATTTCGGGTATAGAGGTAATAGGGGAAAACTAATTGGCGATTACATCATAGGCTCATTATTAACCACAGTAACCCTTGGTATTTATCAAAGTTGGTTCACCAATAACCTGCGTACCTACATTATAGGCAATATAAGGTTTGGTAGTATTTATTTTGGTTATGAGGGTGATGGAGGAGAGCTGTTTTGGATTAATTTTAAGGGGTTGGTATTGAGCATACTTACTTTGGGTATTTATTACTTTTGGTACCAGGCTGAGTACATGAATTATTTTGTTAAAAATACGTACCTTGAACATGATGGGAAAAGACATGAACTGAATGCGAACTTTGAGGGAAGTGAGTATTTTGGATTGCTGATTGTGAATTTGTTTTTAACGTTATTCACCTTTGGTTTCGGAGCTCCTTTTGCAACTGTGCGTTTAGCGAAGTTTATCATCAATAACATCAGCATTCCTCAGGAGTTAGACTTTGAAAAGATAGCACAAACAGAAGATGAGTACCTTGATGCTACAGGTGAAGATGTAATAGATTATTTAGACATTGGAATTGCGTAAATTATTTCATGGAATTGGTTTATAAAGGCCGTTATTTTAATGGCAAATCATCAATGGCTTACACCGTTGATATTATTTGGGGCGATGACGAATGGATAATTCAATACGTTGATGAGAAGCAGGACACCATCCGTCAGGTTTGGAAAAAATCAGGAATACATCAAACCGAAATCAGTAGTGGAATAGTTACCTTACGTTATGGCGAGCAGTTTCCGCAACAACAGCTTGAGGTTACCGATGTAAATTTCATGAACAGATACAAACAAGAGTTTAGTGTCGGGTTAATGCATAAAGTTAAACTCAGTTCAGCCTCATTTTTAATCGGGGTAATTGTAGTTATTGGTATAGCGGGTTGGCTTAGCTACATTTTTTTATTACCGGCAATAGCCGATTATGGAGCAGAAGTGTTTCCGAGGGCATATGAAATTGAGTTGGGGCAAAAAATTTACGAAAACGTGTTAGCTGAAGAAGAAATTGATACAGCAAAAACGGTTGCCATTAACCAATTTTTTAAACAACTCAACGTTAAAAGCGATTATCCGGTAAAAATTACGGTAGTAAAATCATCGGTGGTTAATGCCTTTGCATTACCTGGTGGTGGAATAGTGGTGTATGATGCCATATTAAAGGATATGAAAAGTGCTGACCAATTGGCGGCTTTATTGTCGCACGAATATTCGCATGTACAGCTCAAACATGCCACAAGAAATATGTTCCGAAGTTTGGCCGGGTACATTTTTATTTCCATTATTTTTAGTGATGTTAATGGTGTGGCAACAGTGTTGGTTGAAAACGCCCATCAACTTCGTAACCTGAGTTACACTCGGGAGTTAGAAGCAGAGGCTGATAACAACGGACTCCTTATCTTAAAACAAAACAACATCAGTGCAAATGGCATGAAGGAGTTGTTTTTACAATTGAAAAAGGCATCAGCGGGTATTGAGGTGAATGAATTGTTAAGTACGCATCCCGATTTGGATAACCGCATTAAAAATGCGGAAACTTTTGCCAAAACAAATCCATACCAACTTAAATTAAACGATTCGTTATTGTATTACTACAGCACCTTAAAAAATGATACTGCCTGGAATGAGTGATGAGCTGTTATTATTGCAGGAGGCTTCAATCAGGCTAAGTGATTACTTTGAGCAGGACACATTGCGATTGGTTCAAACAAAAGAAAAGGTGATTAAACAACTGGCAGAGGCAATAGTTTTTTTACTCCTCCATGATATGGAGAAATTGATGAATATCCTTTATCGGATTGATGTTTTTGAACGAGATACCAAAGCCGCTTTTGCACAAAACAACCCTGAACAGATAGCACCAAGGCTTGCTGAGCTTATTTTAAATAGAGAAATGCAGAAGGCAAAAACACGCTTGGCTTACCGCAATCATAAAAATTGATACAAATCATTTTGAGCAATAGAATATTTGGGTACATTCGCCATCTTAATTTTAATACATGATTATTTTCTTGTTTTTAATCCTACATTGGTACTTATCGTTATTTGGTCAAACATTTTATCTGCATCGGTACTCAGCCCATAAAATGTTCACCATGAGTAAATCGTGGGAAAAATTTTGGTATATCTATGCCTGGATTACCCAAGGCTCATCATACTTAAATGCAAGGGCTTACGCTATTTTACACCGCATGCATCATGCATACAGCGATACACAAAAGGACCCGCATACTCCGCATTTTTTTAAAGAAGTGTTTAGCATGATGTGGCACACCCGTGCCGTATACAATGGGGTATTGCGCGGCACCATGCAAGTAGAAGAACGGTTTGATAAAAACTTCCCCGTATATCCGGCCATTGATAGGATAGCTGACAGTTGGTTTTCGAGGTTGTTTTTTGCAGGTTTATACATAGCTTTTTATGTAGCATTTGCTACACAATGGTGGATGTTCCTATTTCTGCCCATTCATTTTTTAATGGGCCCGGTGCAAGGAGCAGTTGTAAATTGGGCTGGACATAAATACGGTTATCGCAATTTTGATGACGAAAACGACCAATCTAAAAATACTTTAATCATTGATTTTTTAATGTTGGGTGAATTGTTTCAAAACAACCACCACCATGCCGGTGCACGACCAAACTTTGCAGCCAAATGGTGGGAGTTCGATCCGGTTTATCCTGTTATTAGGCTGTTTCATGCCATTGGCATAATTAAACTGTTGCCCATTAAATCTAATCAATAATAATATTGAAGCCTCCTCCAAGAGGCTTTTTTATTGCAGTTAAAAAAGGGAATTGTTTATTTTTGATCAGGAATGGCATATTATATTAAGCAAGATTTAAACGATACCATTTGTGCGTTGGCAACAGCCGGAGGGGTTGGGGCTATTGGGGTGATACGTGTTAGTGGTAAACAGGCAATACAAATTGTTGATGCTGTGTTTAAAGGGAAACGGCTAACACAACAAGCAAGCCATACCGTTCACTTTGGTAAAATAGCAGATGGGCCAAAGGTGATTGATGAGGTGTTGGCCACCTTATTTGTTGAGCCAAAATCATACACGGGCGAAAATACGGTAGAATTAAGTTGTCATGGTTCGCCATACATTCAACAACAAATGTTGCAACTTTTGGTAAATAAGGGATGCCGTTTGGCCAAACCTGGTGAGTTTACCTTACGTGCATTTTTAAACAAGAAGTTGGATTTAAGTCAAGCAGAAGCGGTAGCCGATTTAATAGCCAGCAACAGCGAAGAAAGCCATAGAACAGCCATGATGCAAATGCGTGGAGGCTTTAGTTACCAGATTGCAGAAATGCGGGAACGACTCATCAATTTTGCATCGCTTATTGAGTTGGAGTTGGATTTTGCGGAGGAGGATGTGGAGTTTGCACAACGCGATGAACTTATTCAATTGGTAACCACTATTCAAGCCTTAATAGCTGAATTGTTACAATCATTTAAGTATGGCAATGCCATTAAAAACGGCATACCAACTGTTATTGCAGGTAAACCCAATGCGGGTAAATCAACGTTGTTAAATACATTGGTAAATGAAGAGCGCGCGTTGGTAAGTGATATTGCAGGAACAACCCGTGATACTATTGAAGAAGCATTTGTAATTGATGGGATTACTTTTAGGTTAATTGACACCGCAGGTATACGCACAGGTGCCGGAGATAAAATTGAAGAAATGGGGATTGAGCGCACCTTCGAAAAAATACAGCAGGCCAGCGTAATTTTATATGTGTTTGATGCTTCCATTACCACTGCTGATGAACTGCAAGAGGAATTGACACAATTTAACAACCTCAATGTGGTGTTGATTCCCGTGGCCAATAAAACAGATTTGCAACAACAACCCAGTTCATTTGCTGTTCCCAATTTGGTGAGTTTATCTGCCAAAGAAAAAACTGGCATCAACCAATTGAAATTGCGTTTAAGTGAAGCCATTAGAAAAGATGAGGTGAAGAATGACATCATCATTACCAATCTGCGCCATTACGAAGCCCTGCAACATGCCCATGAGTCCCTTGATCAGGTGTTGGTGGGTGTAAACGCACACATTACAGGAGAGTTGCTTGCTTTTGACATCCGCAAGGCATTATTTCATTTGGGCGAAATTACCGGAGAAGTAACCACGGATGATTTGTTGGCGAATATCTTTAGTAAGTTTTGTATTGGAAAGTAATTTGTTTTCCGATTTCTTCTAAGTGCTTGTTTTTCTTAGGTTTTAGCCCTTTTTTCTTTCCTTTATTTGTTGCCAAACTACTCTTTTTTGCTTATATTTGTTGCCAGATTGTTGCCCTGAAAAGTTGCCCTTGTTGTTGGGCAACAAGTTGGAGAGACAATGTCACACATAGACACACTCTGACACTCCAAGGCACTAACGGACAAATACAGGCACATGGCAAGCAACATAGAAATAACCAAAAAATGCCTCTACTGCGGTAAGGAGTACACGGCTAAAACGCTAACCACAAGGTATTGCGGCCACACCTGCAACAGTCGCCACTACAAGCAACTGAAGCGGGAAGAAAAGTTGAATAGCTTCAAAGAAGCTCAGGCAAAGCCCGAGCAACAGCCGCAGCAATCATTTGACATTGCATTACAGCAAAAGGAGTTTCTCAGCATTGATGAAGCTGCTAAACTTATTGGTGCAAGTCGCAGAACTATACACCGCCTTATATCCGGCAACAAACTTCAAGTTGGCAAGGTTGGCAGCCGTACTATCATCACACGAAAGGCAATTGATAATCTCTTTAATACACAAGCCGTATGAAAGTAACACTCAGACAACGCACCAAAGGCGATAAGGTCAGCCTTTATCTTGACTACTACCACAAGGGAAAAAGGGAGTATGAATATTTAGAACTGTACCTGTTTCCAGAGCCGGAGAAAGGCAAACTCACAAAGGAGCAAAAAGAATCCAACAAAGAAACCCTTGCACTGGCTGAAAGCATCCGTTCAAAGAGGCAGATAGAAATACAGAACGGCATTTATGGCTTTCAGGATCAGAGCAAGTTAAAAGGCAGCTTCCTGCGTTATGTGGAGTACTTAGCCGAGAAAAGGAAAAGCAGCCAGGGCAATTATGATAATTGGGACAGTGCTTTGAAACACCTCAAAAAGTATGTGAAGTTTGACGTTTCATTTGGGCAGGTAGATAAGAACTGGTTGGACGGATTCAGGGAATACTTGATGAAGGAAGCAAAGACACCAAGCAAGCAGCCCCTTTCACAAAATTCACAAAGCAGCTACTTCAACAAAATTAGGGCAGCGTTAAAGCAAGCATACAAAGAAGGCATCATCAAGCAGAACCCTGCCGACCTTGTGGACGGCATCAAGCCCGGTGAACCCGAAAGAGAATTTCTTACCTATGAAGAACTGCAAGCAGTTGCAAAAGCTGAGTGTGAAATACCATTATTGAAAACCGCTTTCCTGTTCAGTGCTATGACTGGCCTCCGCTGGTCAGACGTTCAGAAATTGGTCTGGTCAGAAGTACAGCATAGCAAAGAAGTTGGCTATTACATACGCTTCCGCCAAAAGAAAACCAAGGGAGCAGAAACATTGCCAATATCAGAGCAAGCCTTCGGCTTGTTGGGTGAAAGAGGAAACCCGGAGGACCGTGTTTTCATTGGCTTAAAATACAGTGCATGGCATAACCTCAAATTGCAACAGTGGGTAATGCGTGGAGGTGTTACAAAAACAATCACCTTCCATTGTGCAAGGCACACCTACGCCACATTACAATTAACTTTAGGAACGGACATTTACACCGTTTCAAAATTATTAGGTCACAAGGATTTAAAAACAACGCAGATATATGCAAAGATTATTGACGACAAGAAGAAGGTAGCTGCTAATAAAATTGTACTCGACTTATGAATAATGAACTAAATCTATTTCACAAAATTTTGTTCTTGGAGCTTCGCCCCTGGGCTAACAGAGAGTTTTCAGAGGCGAAGTTTAAAGAACTTCTAAACGCAGTAAAAAAGGAGGATTTTGCGTTTCAACCAGTTTATGAATTATCGTTTTTAAAACCGCTATCCAATAAACGGAAATACTACCATGCACTAATTGAAAACGAAGCTATTCGTTACCTCAACGCCATTTACAGCATATTTGATGGTGCATACAATGATGAAGAAAAACACTTTTGGTCACACGACACTTTAAATAAAGTAATGGCTCAAAAGTTGACTGAAACAGCAGCACGTATATCTGAGCATAATTATTTTCTTTCTACACTTACCAACCCACTTGAAAAGCCAAAAGCCGACACCAATACCCTTGATGAAATTTACATTCTTCAGCTTCTAAAGTTTCAACTAATCCGCATCTACTTAGAGTTGCAAACGATTTTCAATGGTTATTTGAAAGAAGACGCATATACAGAAGCTGAACTAAATGAAATCTATTTTAGCGAAACACTACCACAAGAATCATTTCTTTTACCGGCTAAGAAAATTAACAAGCCTGTACCTGCTTCGCAGGTTACGGCCAAACAAAATGAAGTTCAGTTTAAAGTCAAAGCATTTGATTTTAGAGACGTTAAGAAGGGCATTATTCCTTACACCGATTTAATCAAAGACCCCAACAGATTCTCACGTTTTGAGGAAGAACTTTTTTCTCAAGAATTTATTGATGAAGATTACAACTTCAAAAACATACACGGTCAAAAGCAGATTTTAGCAGCTTCATTTCATGTACTTATTAAGAAAGGCTACTTCAATAAGTTTAAATTCCCCGGGAAGATACCTATCAAGCCTCTCGATATTCGCAAATTTTTAGACTATCGCTACAACTCCGATACAGATAAACAGTTCCGTACTTGGGCCAATAATGTTGATGAATTGGCTTCTTTGATTGACCATACCCCTTGGTTGGACCGTATTCCCACGTCTTGAATTGCGGTAATTTGCTGTCAATTTACCATTTCAAATTTCCACTCTTTTTCTGAAACCCTTTACTGGCAAGGCTTTTAGCCTTGTCCAAATTTCCATTTTCAAGACTACCAGAGCCTTGTTCTGACCTTTGTTTTGTCATCGGGAATCGGTGATGACTTTTGGCCAGAAGTCCATTTCTAACAATTAATAAGTAAGACAATGGACGAAATTTTAAAGCGTCTCGAAAAGATTGAAAAGCTCATTGAGAGCCAGAACTTGGTACGCAAGGACGTACTGAATTTTAACGAGTGTTGCGACTACTTAGAGTTGTCGCAGTCACACCTGTACAAGCTAACCAGTACCGGGGCTATACCGCATTACAAGCCCAACGGGAAGAAAATCTATTTCAGAAGGGCGGAACTGGATGAATGGTTGCTTCGCAACCGCACCACTACGCAGGATGAAATAGAAAGCAAGGCAGCAGATTATCTCATTAAAAAAGGGAGGATACAGCTATGACAGAAGTTATGAATCTGCTCCTGCAACTCTCCCAGGACTTTGAGGTAATCAGGGCTTATGTGTTGGCATTAAAGAAATCCAAGTTGGAGAACTTCAAAGAAACATGGATTGACGGCCAAGACGTAATGCACACCATGCACATTAGCAAGCGTACCCTTCAATCCCTGCGGGATAATGGAACGCTTCCTTACAGCCGCATCAATGGCAAGTTTTACTACAAGGTTGAGGACATAGAAAACCTGTTGCAATCCAATTACTCACAATCTAAATCAACAGGTGATGGAAATAAGTAAAACAGCCATATTGGATAAAACACATTATGGGCTTAGAATCTATTCCCATGTGTTGAGGCATTACTATCCGGGTGAAACAGTCCTTTCCCTTTCGGGAAGGGACTGCAAACCCACTAAGAATCCTTTCAATGACAACAAGCCAACATTGAAAATTCAGATAGTAAACAATTGTGCAGAGCATCACGATTTAGAGAACAGCATCAGCAAAGGCGATGCCTTTGACTTCGCTGCATTGCATTACCAGTTACAAGGTGATGAATTATGCCAGAAGCTGAATGAAGAACTCTACTTGCGTATTGGTAAGCAAAAAGGCTTTTACAGTGAAAATGTCATTGTTACGGTTGCTCCGCAACCTCAGCCGGTAAGAGTGCCAATCCCTTCTTTCAGTTATTTCAAAGCCCCTGTATCAAATACGGTTCCTTTCAAAGAAATCAATTTGCTGCAAGTGTAC
This sequence comes from Bacteroidota bacterium, assembly GCA_004293295.1. Classification (GTDB taxonomy): domain Bacteria; phylum Bacteroidota; class Bacteroidia; order UKL13-3; family UKL13-3; genus UBA6183. The sequence goes on along the minus strand of RDYC01000196.1, from coordinate 3,627 downwards.
CACTTGCTTAAAGGCAATCATTTTGCTCAGTGTACAAGTACACTTCGCAGCATAACCGATAAGCAGGAGGCAAGGAAATATAAAGCATCCGTTTTTGATTATGTGACCTTTTCAGGCACATTCTCAAAACGCAATGACAAGTCATTGCTCAGGCACTCAGGCTTAATCACGATTGACTTTGACCACATTGGTAATGTACCCGAACTGAAGGAACGACTACTGAAAGATGAATACTTTGAAACAGAATTATTGTTTGTTTCTCCTTCGGGTGATGGCCTAAAGTGGGTAATACCAATAGACTTGACAAAGGCAAAGCATCAGGATTACTTCAAAGCTATTGCCAACTACCTCAAGCAAACTTACCAGTTGGAAGTTGACCAATCAGGTAAGGACATTTCAAGAGCCTGCTTCTTAGCAGAGGATGCAGGTGCATTTATCAATCCCAAATATTTATAAGCAATGGAGAAAAAGATATTCAATCCGTTGGAGTGGTTAGAGCAACCAAGCCAACAACAAATAAATACTGAACCGCAGAAAGTAGAAGCCAATACCGATGCATCCGAAGTTGAAAAAATCATTGAGCAAATCGAATCCAAACAAATTGATATTGCAACCGCTTACAGCGATTGGCGTGATATTGGTTTTGCGTTTGCAGATGCTTTCGGAGAATCAGGCAGAGAATATTTTCACCGCATCAGTAAGTTTTATGCTGATTACTCAGCAACCGAATGTGATACACAATACACCAATTGCCTAAAGGCAAATGGTCACGGTGTTACGTTGAAAACATTCTTCTTTCATGCAAAGCAAGCTGGTGTAAACATTGCGGTTACACCGCAATACACCGAGCAGGAAAAAGTACAGTTGCCAACCTTTCCTGAATCTATCTATCCTCAGCTTCCTGAGTTTCTGCAAAAGGTTGTCAAGATTGCATCTTTCAACGAAGAACGAGACATTCTTTTGTTAGGCACTATCGTTTCACTCAGTGCCTGTTTTCAGAAGCTATACGGCATCTACGATGGTAAGAAGGTATTCTCAAACCTGTACATTTTCATCACGGCTCAGGCATCAGCAGGTAAAGGCAGGTTGGTACACTGCAAGCAATTGGTAAAGCCTATTCATAAACATTTGAGAGCGCAAGCCAAATTGATGAAGCAGCAGCATGAATTGGAAATGATGGAGTACAACGAAAAGAAAGGCAAAGATGCAAGTGCTGAGAAGCCCAACAAGCCGCCTGAAAAAATGTTGTTCATCCCGGCCAACAACAGCACGACAGGAGTATTTCAATTGTTGTTCGACAACGAAGGCAGAGGCTTAATGTTTGAAACAGAAGGCGACACCCTGGCACAAGCATTCAAAACCGATTACGGCAATTACAGCGATGGTTTCCGCAAGGCATTTCACCACGAAACAATATCCTACTACCGCAGAACAGACAGAGAGTATGTTGATATTGAAAGCCCATGCCTTTCAGGCATGTTCACCGGAACACCCAAGCAAGTTTCTGCACTTATCCCGAATGCTGAAAACGGCTTATTCAGCCGTTTCATTTTCTATTTCATGAATATTCAGCCGGTATGGAAAAATGTATTCGCCAATTCATCCGATAATGGCTTAGATGATTACTTTGACCAGTTGGGTAATGACTTCTTTGGTTTGTACCAAACCCTGATGGCAAACCCCGAAATACAGTTCTGCCTTACGGCAGAGCAGCAGGAACAGTTCAACGCCTTTTTTGAGCAAATCCAAAACACCTACCTCAGCTTACAGGGGCTTGACTACATGGCAACAATCAGGCGTTTGGGGTTGATAGCTTTCCGTATTGCCATGATCCTATCCGCTTTGCGGATTATGGAACATGGAGATTTGCCGGAACGAATCATTTGTGAGGAAAGAGACTTTCAAACCACGTTGGAGATTGTCCGTGTATTGGTGAAACATGCCAGTAAGGTATTTTCAGAACTACCCCAAGATGCACCCATGCCCAAGCGTAAAAACCAAAAAGAAAGGTTTCTGGATGCCCTACCTGCCAGTTTCAACAGGCAGGAGTACCTAAAAATTGCCGCCTCTATGTCCATACCCGATAAAACAGCGGAGGGCTACATAACCGACTTCTGCAAAAGAGGGCTGTTACATAGGGAAAAGCAAGACCATTACCTGAATCCCAACGCTAAGGAAACTCAGGATTTAAGGGAAGTTAAGGGCTAACCGCCCTTAGCTTCCTCCGTTTCCTCAAAATCCTGAAACCGACACTTTTCAACATTCTTTCTTTTTGTTACCCTCTGCTTGTTTTTTATTCTTAGATTTGACACTTGGTGACAAGTCAAAACTTTGGCAATTGAAAAACTTTGGTGAAACCATTCGGGGTATCCGAGAAAACAAGGGGCTTTTGCTCCGACAGGTTGCGGCAGCTATTGAGGTAGATACAGCATTAGTGAGCAAACTGGAACGAGGGGAACGCAAAGCACAACGGGAACAGGTCAGCAAGCTGGCCAAGTTCTTTGACGTGCCGGAAGAAACCCTTTTGCTTGTGTGGCTTTCCGACAAAGTATTGGATTTGCTTGAAGAAGAACCTTTGGCTTACCAGGCTTTAAAACAAACAGAAAAACGAATCAATCGTAGCTAATATGGAAGGAACCTCTTTGGACATAACTCAGGATTTAATCCAAAAGCTGAAAGAAATTATTCCCGGTGCATTCACCGAGGATAAAATCAATGTAGAGCAGCTTAAACAACTCTTAGGTGAAGCAATCAATACCGATGCAGAAAGGTATCAGCTTTCTTGGGCTGGTAAATCTGAGGCATACAAAGTGCTTCAATCACCAACTACTGCAACTCTTTTTCCGAAGCCGGATGAATCAATAAATTGGGAAAAGGCAAAAAACATCCTTATTGAAGGCGAGAATCTGGAGGTCTTAAAAATTCTTCAAAAAACTTATTACGGTAAAGTAAAAGTAGTTTGTATTGACCCCCCATATAATACAGGTTCGGACAGCTTTATTTATCCTGATAAATTCTCCGAAACCAAAGAAGAATATTTTAAGCGTATTGGTGAAAAGGACGAAGAAGGTTTAATGATGAAGGAAGGTCTATTTAGGCCAAACAGAAAAGAGAATGGTCAGTTTCATTCCAATTGGCTTTCAATGATGCTTCCACGTCTTTTTCTTGCACGAAATTTATTAAAGGAAGATGGGTTAATATTTGTACATATTGATGATAATGAAATAACTAATCTACGTTTACTAATGAACGAAGTTTTCGGTGAAGAAAACTATGTTCAAGAAATTGTTTGGCAACGCCATGCAGGAGGCGGTAATGATTCAAAATATTTTGCCGTTGACCATGAATTTATTTTGTGCTACGCTAAAAACTTATCATCAATTCAAAGGCTTCGCCTTCCTCTTGATGAAAAAGACATTGCACAATACAAACACAAGGATAAACATTTTGATAAGTTAGGACCATATAAAACAAAGTCTTTTCTGAGGATGCGGCCAGACGACCCAAGACCCGGTTTGCAGTATAAAATCAAATGCCCAGATGGTACGGAAATATTTGATGAATGGAAATGGGAAGAACCTTCATTTCTTGAAGCCCTAAAAGAAGATAAGGTTATTATTAGAAAAG
>RDYC01000195.1 GCA_004293295.1 Bacteroidota bacterium | reverse complement strand
AAGCAATTTGTTAAAACAAAAATGTTTAAAAAATCTGAAGAATATGCAGTTATTAAAAATGGAAATTTGTATTTTAAAGGTAAAATTTATTTTACTCCAAAAAGTATAGATTTTCATTTTAAAAATAGTAATGCTGTTTTACAAGTTTTTGTAGATGAAATTGATGTTTTTAACAGGTAAGCTATAAATCCAGGCGCATCATGTAATCTTCACAAAGGCGTTGGCCAAGTTGGAAGGTACGGTGAGCAAATACTCGAAAGGCATTTTTTTCATAAAATTTTACGGCACGTTCATTTTCTTTCCAAACACCTAAAAATAAGGTGTTAAAATCATATGTTTTGCTGTGTGTAATGGCTTGCTCCATTAATAATTTACCCGCATTGGTGCCAAAGTAATGGTGCAGCACATAAATTTTTTCAAGTTCAATGGTTCTGCCACTAAGTCCATCAAAGGTATTGTTGTGTATGAGTTTGATGTAGCCCACGGGTTGCTGATTTTCTAAACAAAGGTAATAATGGATATTCGGGTTGGTAAGATGCTGCGCAACAATAGCCGGCAAATAGGTTTTGTTGATGTATAATTGCATGTCCTCTTCGGAATTGTGTGGCCTAAAGGTGTTGTAAAAAGTAGCAGCACCAATATCGGCCAATACCGTGGCATCGGTAATGGTTGCTTTTTTTAGGTGGAAAGAAGTTGATGTGTTCATAACAAGAGCATGTGCATCACTAAGGTACAACATTTGCGGTAAAAAGGGTATTTATTCCATAAAAGGATTTTCCCTTAGTTTTTTGCAGGCTGTTCATGAATAGGTTTGGTGGAAAGTGGATGTTACCGAGCCATTTAAATGGCTTGCCCTAGAATAGCTTGTAAGCACGGTGAACAAGAACCACTCGCTATAACACCAACTGCCGCAAGTGTTGTTAAATTCTTAGCAGGTAATTTCAGGTTTACGATGTTATTTTTACGCGGCTTAATAATTAATGCCTACGCAATTAACACCTTGGCAGTTGCAAAAACGTTAGTTAACATGCTATAAAAAGGCAATACATAAACAATGATAGTGTCCGAAAAAAATAAAATTGATTTGCTAGAAAATGGTTTTATAACCTTGAACAACATCTATTCAGGCGAAGAAGTGGAGCAAATTCTATTCACCATTGACCAAGCCGACAAGACAAAGGAAACCTTCAGAAAATCAACTGACCTTTTCGCCATCCGACAGTTTTTAAAGGAAATTCCTGACACAATAAATTTGGTGTTTAACAACAATTTAAACAAAGTTGTTAACCAATTATTTGGAGACAATTATTTTGTTGTTAAAAGCATCTATTTTGATAAACCAGCTACTTCAAATTGGTATGTTTCTTATCATCAAGATTTGACAATTTCAGTGGATAGAAAAGTAGAACTTGACAACTATGGACCTTGGACAACAAAACAAAATCAATTCGCAGTGCAACCACCAATTGATATAATGGAAAACATTTATACAATAAGGATTCACTTAGACGATACAGACGAAAATAATGGTGCATTAAGAGTGATTCCTAAATCACACGCAAAAAAAATTTATAGACCCGAAACAATTAACCGGAATACAGAAAAGGAAGAGATGTGTTGTGTAAGTAAAGGTGGAATACTGATTATGAAACCGTTAATTCTGCACAGTTCGAGTAGAACAACAAATAATAAAAGAAGACGGGTGATACATATTGAGTTTTCAAATCAAGAATTACCCGCGGCAATAAAATGGGCGGAACGATTAAATTGAGTTTACAAAACCAACCCCTGTTTACGTGCATTTATGATACGTGTACAAACAAAACCGACTTATGCCCCTCTTACACACCCACTTCTTCGTAAGCAAACACCACCTCACGCAATATTTCTTCAATGGCTTCGTAGGTGGGGGCCATTACCAAACGGGTTCGGTATTCTTTAAAATTAGGTACCCCTTTAAAATATTGGGCGTAGTGTGGGCGCATTTCAAATACTCCCACAACCGGGCCCTTCCATTGTATGCTAAACTCCAAGTGTTTCCTCAACACGGCCACACGCTCAGCTACATCAGGTGTGGGTAACAACTGCCCGGTGGCAAAGTAATGTTTAACCTCGTTAAATATCCAGGGATACCCAATAGCGGCCCGGCCTATCATGATACCATCCACCCCATAACGGTTGCGGTATTCCAGTGCCTTTTGCGGGGAGTCAATATCCCCATTGCCAAAAATGGGCATTTGCAAGCGTGGGTTGTTTTTTACCTTAGCAATTAAACTCCAATCGGCTTCACCTTTGTAAAGTTGTGCACGGGTTCGGCCATGTATGGTTAATGCTTTAATGCCCACATCAAAAAGCCTTTCAGCTACCTCTTCAATATTTTTACTTTGATCATCCCAACCTAAACGAGTTTTAACCGTAACAGGCAGTTTGGTTGATTTTACCACCCGTTCGGTAATACGAACCATTTGCGGGAGATCTTTTAATATACCTGCTCCGGCTCCTTTGCAAACCACTTTTTTTACCGGGCAACCAAAATTAATATCTAACAAATCCGGGTTAGTGGCATCCACAATTTGGGCAGCAATGGCCATGGATTCTTCGTCACCACCAAATATTTGAATGCCTATGGGGCGTTCGTAATCAAATATATCCAACTTTTTGCGGCTTTTAATGGCATCACGTATCAACCCCTCACTGCTGATAAATTCCGTATACATTAAATCCGCACCTTTATCCTTGCAAACTGCCCTAAAAGGTGGGTCGCTTACGTCTTCCATGGGTGCCAGCAAAAGAGGGAATTCTCCTAATTTTATGTTTCCTATCTCAACCATTGTTATATTCGCACCACAAAAGTACGCAAATGACTGAAAATAACCCTATATGGGAACACCCTGTAATTTATTTTAGCACCCGAATGCTCATACTTGTAGGGATGATGCTGATGTTTGGTGGAGTTGGATACAGTGTGGCGGTATTTACCAGTTCTTCGTTGTTTGGCATTAACTTTATGGAGAATCCTGCGTTATTGAATGATTTTAACAACCCAGCCTTGATTCCGGCTTTAAAATATATTCAGGTAATGGTTTCGGTAGCGGCTTTTATTTTGCCTGCGTGGTATTTTTGCAAGGCCATTCACCAAACGCCCGCCCATTACTTAAACATCAAACGCCCACCCACCCTTAAAACAGCGGCCATTGGTGTGTTGCTCATATTTGCTGTTATGCCATTTATTAGTTGGTTAATTTACATCAATGGGAAAATATCTTTCCCAGCCGAGTACAGGGAACTGGAGGCTGGCTTGCAAGCGGCAGAGGCTTTGGCAGCGCAAATAACGCGGGTATTTTTACAAGCCGATGAAATAAATACTTTACTCGTGAATGTGTTGGTTATTGCCCTTATTCCTGCAATAAGCGAGGAGTTCTTATTCAGGGGGGTGTTGCAAGGTTTTTTCTATCAAGTAAATAAAAACAAACACATATCGGTGTGGGTTATTGCCATTGTATTCAGTGCGTTTCATGGCCAATTTTATGGATTTATTCCCCGCGTGGTATTGGGCGCAGTGTTGGGTTATGCATACCTGTTTACAGGAAGCTTATGGGTGAGTATCATTATTCATTTTGTGAACAACGCCTTTGCAGTTATTTGCAGTTATGGGCCTTTGGCCAAACAACTGCCATCTTTTATGGCAAATGATTATGTGTTTGAGGCTTGGTACATCAATACAGCCAGTGCCGCGGCAGCAGTTTTGTTATTGTTGGTATTGCATAACAACCATAAAAAGGAAGCATATAATGGAGAGTAACTTTAATAAAATTTATGAAACAAGTAACCCCATTGATGCGCAAATTATTAAACAAGTGTTAGAAGAAAATGGCATAGAAGCAGTGACCCTTAATAAAAGAGACAGCAGCTACCAGTTATTTGGGTTAATAGAAATATATTGCCACACCGATAAGGTATTATTGGCATTACAAATAATTAAGAATAAATCAGTTAATGAAGAGTAATTTTGTACAACGTTCCATTACAGGTGCTGTTTTTGTAACAGCGGTGGTTGCAGCCACCATGTTTAGCGAGTTCAGTTTTTTCTTATTACTTTTTGCAATCAACTTTTTGTGCTTGCTGGAGTTTTATGAATTGATTTTGCCGGATAAAAGCTGGATTGAAAAGTACTTAGGCATTATTTGTGGCAGCATCATTTTTTTAATGTTTTCACTCATTTTTTCAGCCAACTTATCATTAGCCTGGTATTATAACCTGGTGCCTGTTTTTTTGTTTTTGTTCATTATCAAGCTGTACGAAAAAACACACCAAGAGTTTACCACGTTGGCTTTTCAAGTGTTGGGTTTGGTTTATATTACCATTCCCTTGGTAATGTTGGGCAAAATGGGCTTTTTTAATTCGTTAAGTTATAGTGCAGGCTTGCCTATGGGATTTTTTATCTTGTTGTGGAGCAGCGATACAGGGGCTTATTTGGCCGGAAGAAGTTTTGGCAAAAGAAAATTGTTTGAAAGGATTTCACCCAAAAAAACCTGGGAAGGAAGTATAGGTGGGGCCGTGTTGAGTGCTTCCGTTGCCTACGGGCTATCGTTTATTTTTGATGATGTAACCGCTTTTGATTGGATAATGATAGCACTGTTAATTGTGGTGTTTGGCACGTATGGCGATTTGTTTGAATCATTACTCAAACGCAACCTGCACATCAAAGACAGTGGCAAGATGTTACCCGGGCACGGAGGTGTGTTGGATCGTTTTGATGGCCTGTTTTTAGCCGTACCTGCGGTGTTTTTCTATTTGCTTTTTACTAATTAATTCCACTCATGAAATTGTTTAAAGTATACCTGATTATTTGTTCGGTAGTTATTGGAGTAATTGTTGTTTCCCGATTTTTTCCGCATACCTATTTTGTGGAAAGAAGCATTGTGATTAATCAGCCGGTTGAACAAACTTTTGGTTACATGAGTAACCTTAAAAACTGGGAGCAATGGAGTTTGTGGAACAAAAGTGTAGACAGCACCTTGTTTTATTTCTACAACAATAAATTCGATACACTGGGGGCGAGGCAATACCTAAGGGGAGAATTATTAGGAAGAGGGGTTTTTGAGGTAGATAGCTTTATCCATAACCAGTTGTTGCATTTTACATTGGTGGTTAACGATGGAGACCGCACCGCTTCAGGAACCTTTCTATTCAAATCTATTAACCCGTCAAGCACATCCTTGCATTGGATTGATAGTGGTGATGTGGGCAATAATCCGATAAAGCGTTTTATGATTCCTTTTGTAACTAAAAATACCGAAGCCACCCTTGATGCAGGATTGGCAAGTATTAAAAAGTGCGTAGAAAGCAGCAATCAATAATGTTAATGCTGATTGGGCGTGGCGTATTCGTTGTTTATCCACGACACCACTAATTTGTAAGAAATGGATAATACAATGGCACCGGTAAACATGCCAATAAATCCGGCACTGAAAAAGCCACCTAAAACGCCTAAAAAAATAACCACCATAGGCACATCTGCACCTTTACTCAGCAAATAAGGCTTTAAGATATTGTCCGACAACAATACCATAGCAAAATAGCATGCCCATAGTGTTGAGTGTAAAATGGAATGGTTGAAGTAGAGAAAAATCACAGCAGGAATCACAACTAATCCCGGACCCACTTGCACAATGCATAAAAGCATGCAAAGTAAAGTCCATATTCCTGCGTGTGGAACACCTGCAAGTGCAAGGCCTATGCCTGCTAAAGAAGCCTGAATAATGGCAACCCCTAATATGCCTTTTACTACATTGCGTATGGTATCAATTGATAGCGATAGAAACTCCTGCCCACGTGAACCAACTACCCGCACAAAAATTAACGAGGCAACCTCTGTGCTACCCTTTATGCCGAGTAATACACCTGAAACAACAATGGCAGCAATAATTTGCAGGTACATTACACCTGTGCTGAGCAAGGATGAACCCAATGTTTTGGCGGCATCTAAAATTTCAACACGGTATTGTACCACCAGCGATTCTATGTTTTGGCGGATAGAGGCCAAGAACACATACAAGCGTTCACCAATAAAAGGCCATTGTTTGATGCTTTCCGATGGGGTATCCAATATTAAATTACCGGCTTCCAATTGCGCTTTAAGGTAAAAGGCACTTTGGGTGATAGACGAAACTGCCCATGCCGTTGGTACAATTACCACCAATAACATTAAAATAGTAAGCAATAAGGCACTCAGCTTTTTCCGTTGTTTAAGTTTTTTTACAATAAATGCATGCAACGGATAAACAGCCACGGCAATAATCAAGCCCCACAATATGGGCATGATAAAAGGAGCAATAATTTGGTAGCACCAAAAAAATAACAGCACTAAAGCACCAATACGTAAAATAACCTCAACTATTTTGCGGGTAATTAAAAAGGGTTGTTCCATGTTTTATTGTTAGCTGTTTAGCAGGAGTAATTCTTCTGACACGATAGAATGGGGGTAAACAATTGGCTCAACATAAATTGAGGTTGCACACGCCATGGTGATGCAATTGCCAATGATTCCTGTTCCTATAACGCCAATTTTATTAATCCATATTGAACTCGAAAATACAACAAAACAGGATATTCATACCAATAAAAAAAGCAGCCAGAGTTGTATTCCGGCTGCTTTTTGATGAAATGTTGTTTAGGCTATTGGCCAACTACTTCACCACTAAATGCAAGATTGATAGTACCACTATCTGTATTGGTAGTTACCGTTGCTGATTTGGTAAACTGTCCAATACCGGCAGCATTATAGGTTAATGTTACAAATCCGGTCTTTCCCGGTGCAATGGCATCTTTGGTGTAGTCCTGTGTGGTGCAGCCACAACCCGGTTGCACGTTAACAATAATCAAAGGGGCATTTCCGGTGTTTGTAACCTCGTAAGTAAAACTCACAGGCTTACCTTGTGCAATTTTTCCAAAGTTGTGATCAGTAACTTTCCATTTACAAACCGCTTTCGTTTCTTCACTCACTACGGTCGGCTTTTGAATAGTACTCATTTTTTTTTGTTGTGCGCTAACCATTCCGGTTAATGCAACTGAGGTAATAACCAATAAGAATAATTTTTTCATACGTGTTTATTTATTATGGGTACAAATATTCTACAATGTTTTTGTTTATGGTGTTAATGAGTAGTGATATCTTGTTAACGATTTGTTAAAGGTAAATATTATAGGGTTGTATTTTGCTTGAACCGAATAGATTTGTTGAAGAAATATGTCGAGAAAAGCATTATTAATATTTGTGTTGTTGGCCCTGATATCTATTGTTGGGGTTGTGGTTACCCAAGTGTATTGGTTTAAACAAGCATACAACAATAATCAGGAGGAGTTTAATAAAAATGTAAGGATAGCGTTAAAGGAGGTGGTGAAAGGAATTATCAAGTATAACAATACCTCAACTATACCTAACGACCCTGTGCAACAAGTAACACCTAACTATTTTACGGTAATGGTAAACGACCGCATTGATGCACAGGTATTACAACATTATTTACAGGTTGAATTGGACAAGTTTAATGTGAGGCAAGGGTATGAATTTAATATTTATGATTGTGCCAACCGTAAGATGTTATATGGAGAATATGACGATGGAACTTCCGCTTTGCCAACAATTGTTAACAGTAAACTACCTCAGGATGATAACTACTATTTTACGGTTTATTTCCCGCACAAATCATCAGGTATTTTGCAAAATATGACACTGTGGATTTATTCGTCAGCAATAGTTATGATTGTGGTGATTTTTTTCACATTTGGTTTGTTTGTTATTATAAGGCAAAGAAGATTATCAGAGATACAACGTGATTTCATTAATAATATGGCTCACGAAATAAGAACCCCACTTTCAACCATTAGCATATCTGCTGAAACCATTAAGAATCCGGATATGCTAAATACACCCTCTCGTTTGTTAAACTATGCTACCATTATTATGGATGAAGCAAATAAGTTACGTATTCAATTAGAGCGGGTATTGTCCATTGCTGAAACGGAAAATAACATTAAAATTACCTTGGAAGAAGTGGACTTGCAATCCCTTATTCTTGAAGTGGCAAACCAATGCATCAGCAAGGTAACTGTGAAAAAAATCAGCTTCAATACTTCGTTTAACGCAAAAAATCATGTCGTTTACGGAGATAAATTACACTTAAGTAACCTTTTTACCAATCTGATAGACAATGCTATTAAATATAGCGGAGATGCATTAATACTTCAAGCGAATACAACAGACAAACAACCGGGGCAACTAGAGGTTTCTATTGCCGATAATGGTATTGGTATTAGCAAAGAGAACCAAAAAAGAATATTTGATAAGTTCTATCGCGTGCCAACCGGAAATGTGCATAATACAAAAGGTTTTGGCATTGGCCTAAGTTATGTAAGTTTAATTGCCAAAATGCATAAAGCTACGATTAAGGTGCAAAGCGATGGGAAAAGCGGCACTACATTTATCTTAAACTTCTTACAGGCATGAGTGAAGTAAAACAGATACGAATATTGTTGGTGGAAGACGATGAAAGTTTAGGTTTTGTAATTAAGGACAACCTTGAACAACAGGGTATGCATGTTGTGTTGGCTATGGACGGTGAGGTAGCTCAACGGACATTTACGCCCAAACATTTTGATGTGTGTGTGCTTGATGTGATGCTGCCTAAAGTTGACGGCTTTGCGTTGGCTGAACACATTCGCCTTTATGATAAAGATGTGCCTATTATTTTTTTAACGGCTAAAAGCATGAAGGAAGACCGCATCAAAGGGTTTAAATTAGGTGCGGACGATTATATGGTAAAACCATTTAATATAGAAGAGCTCATTTTGCGGATACAGGTTTTTTTAAAGCGTACCGGCAAACAACAGCCGCAAGAACAATATCAAATCGGGTATTATACTTTTAATGTCCATAACATGGAATTGTCTGCCAGGGACTCATTAAAACAACTCACCAGAAAAGAAGCAGATTTGTTGAAACTGCTGTTCGATAACAAAGAAAATATGGTAGCCCGCAATGTGATACTTAAACAAATTTGGGGTACTGACGATTATTTTGCTGGAAGAAGCATGGATGTATTTATTTCCAAGTTAAGAAAGTACATGTCAGCAGATCAACGCATTGAAATTGTCAATCATCATGGTATAGGTTTTAAACTCACCATAAAAGAGTAGTTGTTTTATGCGATGGAACGGTTAGTCCTTATGAATACCATAACAATGCTTGCAGCCGCATAGTGGTATTGAAAAAACTGTATGAGTTGGTTATTGAGTAAGAGAATAATTGATTAACCTATTTATCATAAAAAACTAAAACGATGAGGCAAACAACAATACCAACAAAGAAATAAGCGCAGGCAATGCCTGTACAAAAAATATTTTTCGTGAAGCGGTAAATGCGCCATATATGCCGGCTACTGCTACACAGCTTAAAAAAAATAGTGCCACATTTTTGCTCCAGTTCATATCAGGTATGCACAACGACCAGATTAGTCCTGCGGCCAAAAAACCGTTGTACAGCCCTTGATTGGCAGCCATTACTTTTGTTGGCGTAAACAGTTCATTGGGCAATGCCCCTTTAAACACTTTTTTGCCGCGTGTTTCCCAGGCAAACATTTCTAACCATAAAATATACAGGTGCTCTAAAGCCACCAAAGCCACCAATATTTGCGCAAGTGTTTTCATAAGTACAAGTTAATAATAGTTACAATTAAGAGGTTAAGGAAATTATTATCTTTTAAGGATACCTGATTAAACAAGACATAAAAATCTACCATTAATTATTTTTTTAAACATAATACTAGATAAATAAATTCATAATTAGGGATAACTAGTTGTTTTCGTCTCTCTCAATTTGTAAGATATGCAACAACCGATGAATGATTGGTGCAAAAAAAACAGCTGTTACACTCAGAAATGCAACACCACTATATAAGGCATAAAAGGAAGAAAACAATTTGGCTTGATTGGTGGTCATTTCTGCTACAGGCCCCATACCTGTTAGTATCATGCATGCCATGTGAAAACTATCAATCCAATTTAACCTTCCAACATGATGGTAACCCAAAGTGCCGATACCCACTGATATAAAAATAAGCAATGCACAAAACAGGCCATACCTCATTACTCGGTACAAGAAATGAGCAAAAGTTACTACTTTTTGTTTGCGGTGTTCAAGTTTCATGTTGTGATTGTTGAAGTGAGGTTAATCAATACCAAGCAATTTAGGTATATTAAGTTTACTTACAATCTGATTATTTATATTGAGCAACGAGGTTTTGCCTTTCCTTGGTTGCCAAATTAATCACATCAAACCGTTTGGTGGAGGTGTAAGAGCCCATATCGGTATCGCTGTTAATCAGTACCGCACCCATTAGTATTACATATTTGCAGTTGTAGGTGGTTTGTGCTACCAACTCATTAATGCGTTTATCAATGGCCTCATAAATTACCTCAGTGGCCTCAAAAAGGGCATTTTCTGCGGTTAAAATGCGGTTCTTTTGTTTAAATAAAATTTGTTCAATGGTATTCATCTGGTAATCCATTTCTGATACATGTCCTTCCACAATTTGGTTATTGATAAGCTTATTTAAAGCTCCCTTTGCTGCGCCACAACACCCTGAGTTTTTACTTTGCCCAAATCGGTGAATTTCGCCAATTGTTCCGGTTTTGGTGATGCCAATATGTGGGCCATAATAAATAAAAACAGCTCCGCTATCAGGCACATGGCTGGCAAATGCTCCCATGCCTGTTAATCCTGTAAAAGGAAAACCATCCAAACCGCCCATTTTAAAAGGTCCCAACAATTCATGCGCCCTTGCCGGATATTGAATGCTGTTTACATCATCACTGCAAATGCTGTCTGCCAACATAACCTGTCCGGGTTCAAGCTCTAAAGTATCTTCCACAAAGTCAATGAGTTTGTTCACACTATCAATGGTGGTAATTGCATTTGGGTACCATTTTCTAATGATGTTTAATTTGTCTTTTTTGAGCATAGGTCGGTAGATTGAAATAGCAAAATACTAAAAAATAATATACGTGCAGGCATTATCATTTGTTAAGCAAACGTATAAATCTGATCGCTTTAATTAGCGTGTGCTATGGGTTAAAAAAATAATTTATTCAATACGGCTAATAGTTTTTATCGTTAATGCTACAACACGTCACTATACTCCGGTGTTTTATCAAAAACACTTTTAGCAAATGGACAAAGTGGAATAATGCTGATTTTTTTATCGCGTGCAAACTCCACTGATTTTGCCACCAATTGTTTACCGGCACTTTTGCCACGTAACACATCATCTACTTCAGTATGGTCAATAATAATGCGGTCTGTGCCAGCCCACACATAAGTCATCTCAGCGGCAATCATGCCATTGTGCTCAATATAAAACAGCCCTTGTTTGCCGTCATCTTTTTGTTGTACTTCCATATGACAATTTTAGTAGAAATTATCTCAAAACTTATCAATTTTTTTAATAGGTTAACGCACAGAACATTCACCAATGGGTGGCCTTAACCATAACCCTGATTCTATGTATTGCGTAATGGTTTTTGCGTTGGTATTCAGGCTATGTTTTAATGCTGCAACAATGCGTTTAAAAGCTACTTTGTTCGTATTCTTACTCAGTTTATCCTTTGCTTGTAAATTGGTTATAGCTAGTTCAAAAGTAACGATACCTTGAGCCATACTTTTTTTATAGTCGTAAGATACACCATTCCATTGTTTTTGCTAACCCGATTTAAATAGCAGTATGCTTTTTCATTTGAGGGATGTACATAATAACTTAAACAGGAAAAGATACCTGTTTACTAAGATAGGTATACATGTGTTATCCATTCATAACATGTTATCATGCCTATTATGGACATGAACAACGCAAGGTAGTGGGGCTTTTCCGTTCCAAGTAAAATTGCAGGATAAAAAAATAGGGCGAAGTTTGGCCGTTCTGGATGGCAGGTGTACCAATAGGTAAAGCATCAAGCACTTTTTTCACATGCAGTTCTAAACCACTTTTTGGCGTTAAATCATTTAGGTATTTGATTTTTCCGTTAGTATCAATGGTGAGATAACAGGTAAGCAACATCCTTGAAGTAGCTGTTTGAGGTCCTAGAAAAAAATCTTGGCGTTGATAGCTTGATGTTACAAATTTTCGTTTGATCTCTCTCTTGGATAAAATAAGGGTGTCAAAACTTGCGCAAATGGTATTTTCTATCGTTTTTATTCCTCCGGGAACAGTGGCTTTCCTGTTTTTTTTCTGCCAAGTCAAAACACCATTGGGGTAATCACCACGAATGTAAAACCAAGCTGTATCCGATATCATTAACCCCATAGGTCTTACTCCATTATTATGGCGGGTATCTTGGCAGTTTTCTACCGGAATAAAATCAACTTGCGCAAATAATTGATAAGCACCGTTTGGTAATCGTTTATAAACAATATCATCTGTGCTATCCTGCTCTTGTAATAATAAGTCTCCTTGTTCTACTTTGCTGCTTATCATATTAGCAACGGTGTCTGCAAAGCGAACAGCATGTCGTTCAATGTATGTTTTTTTCGGCTGTATCATCAATAAATTACCACCAGTCCTTAAATCAGTATTGATATCTGCTGTTTTTTCGGATACGAGAATCAGGCCTTTTTTGTTGTGGTAAAGGTAGGTTTGCATATTACCAACGTTTCCTGAGTGGGGCAGGTATAGTACGCTGTCAGTATTGTTTTTATAATGAATGTTGTATTTAATTGATGCGGCATTGTTGCCATTTTTATCCAAGGCTTTAACAAACCAAATACTATCCTTAATAATTTCAATATGAATGCTCAGCGGAGGTTGAGCATACAAATCAACTGGTTGTAATAAACTGATAAACAATATGGCAATAAACCTATTCATATGCATACCTTCGCATTGTTACATGGAGTAATTCCAAAAACCAAGATAAACTTTTTTTCGGTTAGCCTATATTAAATTCGGTGTACTATGCGCTTACAGGTTTAAAGTATTTTATAAAAACGCTGGATGAGGTACAAGGTTGATTGATGTAGACATCAATTCAAATCTCATATCCGATACTGAACAACAATAACAAGGTTTGGTCATTTATAGTAATCCGATTACCTGAGCCTGAAAGGTCCACAATCTGGTTGAAATTATAATTGCTGTTAGTGCTAAAGCCTACTATGGTTTTATTAATGCGGTATTTTATTCCAGCACCATAGGTAAGCCCAACATTTATTTTATTTAGGCCGTTACTTTTTTGATACACCTTAAAAAACGAATTGTCCGAATCAATTAGAAAATCAATCCTAGGTCCTATATTGGCAAATATTGTAAGCCTTTTATCAAGCTGGTATTTTACATTTCCACAAGTATTGAGGGAGATATATCTCACCCATGTTTCTATTTTAAAGTCACTACCATTTACTTGAATTCCTGCTACTTCCCCCCCTTTTTCTACATAACCAACATTACTAGACAAGTTGAAGTACTTTTTGTTGAAATAATCTACCCCAATAAAAACAGGGGTGGACTGCCGATAGTTATCGTAAAGACGGATATTACCAGAGTTAGCTTTCCAATCTAATTTTGATAACGCTAGTCCCGACTGGATGGTGATAACTTGACCCTGTATTGATGCACTCACGCATATCAGGGCTAAAGCAATGGTAGTTAATCTAATCATACCATCAAGGTAAGAGCTTAAAATGTACCAAAAAAGCCCATTGGGTAAAATGTTTGTCTTTTTTGGGTCTAAGCGGGTAATAAATCAGCATACCAAAATCCCGTATTTATTGGGTTGTCAGTTGGGCTGCAATCGTAGCTGTTGTTGTTGTCTTGTTTTGCAGGGGTGTAAGTTCGGTAAACAATTTCGCCTTGAACAAAATTAATGGGTTGCTTAAACAAGGGGCCATCGTACACAAAAGTGTGGAACTCTCCATTTTCACCGCAAGGGTCAACATCTTTTGGAAGGTCTTTTAAAAAGTCGTGGTCAATTACCCTGCCCACAAAACTTTTATCCAAGTACTTTTCGTTTACGCAGGTGGTAATGGTTTTAAACCCCAAATCAATAAACTCATGCATGAGTTGTTTGGTGGGTAGTTTCCAAAGCGGAAACAAGCCCGTTAACCCAACTTGTGTTAATTTGTCTTCCCGGTATTGTCGCAGGTCTTCCAAAAAAATATCGCCAAAAGCGGCCACGGTTGCACCTTGTTGTTTAAGTTCATGGAGTGCTTTGGCCATGGTCTGTTCATACACCTCCATTGTAGGAGTTTCAGGAACTAACATTTTAAGCAAAGGCAATCCTATGGCAGCCACCTGTTTTTCCAATAACTCAACCCGCACCCCATGCATAGAAATGCGCTGGTACGATTCGCTGATGCTGGTTAACAAACACATCACTTCATATTCCGGTTGTTGGCGCAGTTTATACAAACATAAGGCAGAGTCTTTGCCACCACTCCAGTTAAATATCACTTGTTGTTTCATGTTGTTTATATCAGTTAATACGCATCCAACACCGGCAGAGCTTCCCGCTTAAAGTCCCAAAAGGCTTGATTTTCGTAGGTTGAACCGTTGGTGGCCTGGTTACCCTTATAACTTACCCATTCAGCACCCCAATAGCAAAAACCAATGGCATTCGGTACATTTTTCAGGAGTTGTTGAATGCGCAGCAAATAATCCTTTTGACCTTGTGGTGTTGGAGGATAAGTTGCGATGAGCTGTGAATCCAGTCCAATAATATTATTGGTCCAATCGTTCCATTCCAAGGTAAAAGGGTAGGAGGTTTCAGCAATAAAAACAGGTTTTTGGTGTGTGGTGGAGAGTGCAGCTAATGTTTGTTGTAAACTATCTAAATTTTTTCCATGCCACATGGGGTAATAACTAATGCCAATCCAATCAAAATCAAGATTGGCCACTTGTTGGTAAAACCAACGGGCATGTTGCAAGCCTGCATAATGTATAATAATTTTTGTATTGCTATTGGTTGCACGAACGGCCAATATGCCTGATTGCAATAAACTTTTCATTTGCTCCAAGTTGGTGATTTCACCTTCGGGCCAAAGTAAGCCATGATTGATTTCATTACCAATCTGAATATAATCGGGATTGATTTCAGTAACGATTTTTTGGGTATAGGCATACACACTATCTTTTAATTGATTAAAGCCAATGCCTTGCCATTGCTGAGGTTTGCTTTGTTGTGCAGGGTCAGCCCAAGTATCTGAATAGTGCACGGTAAGTAATGTTTTTAACCCAAGTGACTTTATCTCCTGCACCAAATTTTTTACCGTTTCAAAATCAGAGTTGGTAGCAGTTGGGTTTTTCCATAACCTTAACCGAATTACATTTACACCTGATTTTTTAAGGGTTAGCAACATATCCTCACCCTGTTTTTGCTGGTTATAAAACAGCAGGCCGCTTTTTCTGATTTCAGGCAGATATGAAAGGTCAGCTCCTTTGATGTTAAAATCGTTTACCGGGAGTGAAACCTTCATGTTTTCATTGTCTTTACAGCTAACGAAAGCTCGAAGGCAAAACATAAGGAAGAGTATTTTTTTCATAAAAGAATATGAGCTAATCACCCCATTTGATTTAAACGGCAACTGAACCAATAAAAAAAGCCAAACGTGTTGTTACATTTGGCTTTAGTTGGTTGGGCTAAAGTTTTAAGCTCCTACCAAAGTTTTATAATCAGCAGGGCTCATTAAACCACTTACTTCTGCTGCATCAAATCCGGTTAAGGTAATCATCCATCCTTCACCATAAGGGTCGCTGTTTACCAACTCAGGAGCAGCGTCCAAGGCTTTATTAAACGATGTTACAGTTCCACTCAAAGGAGCAAATAAGTCAGATACTGTTTTAACGGCCTCAACAGTGCCAAAAACATCATGTTGTGCAACTGGTTTACCAACGGTGTTTATATCAACATATACAATATCACCCAATTCTTTTTGGGCAAAATCGGTAATGCCTATATAGGCCAAGTCACCTTCAATACGTACCCATTCATGATCT
>RDYC01000018.1 GCA_004293295.1 Bacteroidota bacterium | reverse complement strand
TGATATTTTTGTCCAAAATATTTCTACATGCCTAAAAAGACACTAGTTTTGGGTGCCGCGCCCGATGCTGAAAAATATGCATATAAAGCCACTGTAATGCTTAAAGAATACGGTCATCCGGTGGTTCCTTTTGGAATTAAAAAGGGGTACATTGGTAATTTGAAAATTACAAATGAATTACCTGAAGGAGAATTTGATACAGTAACATTGTATATTGGCCCCCCCAAGCAACAAGCTTACTTTGATTATTTGGTGAAATTAAAACCTAAACGGGTAATATTTAACCCCGGTACAGAAAACTTGGTGTTGGAAAATTTACTGGAGAGAAATGAAATAGAGCCGGTTATTGCATGCACGTTGGTGCTATTAAGAACAGGGCAGTATTAGTATAAAAACGATTTAGAAAGTTATGAAAACATATATACTATCAATTGGGCTTATTTTATTTACTGTGATGGCTTGCCAATCACCTAAAGAAAAGGCATTAAAAGATATAGACGCATTAGAAGCAAGTGACACCAGTTTTAGTGTGGAGAACTCTGCTAAGCTAAAGGACGCTTATCTGGATTTTGCCAACAAGTATCCTGATGATATTAATGCACCTGAGTTTTTGTTTAAAGCAGGGCAGCGGATGAGCGTCTTGGCTTCGGAAAACAATAATGCCGCATATCATAAGGAGTCCATTGCCATATTTGAAAAAATTTGTAAAACTTATCCTGAGAATCACTTTGCAGAGGAAGCCCTGTTTTTAAGTGCTTATGTTTATGAAAATAGCCTAAAGGATACAGATAAAGCTAGGATGGGATACCAAAGCTTTATTGATAAATACCCAAATAGCGAGTTAAAGGAAGATGCAGAGTTGGCTATTAAAAATTTGGGTATTGACCCTGCCGAAGTGATAAGAAAAGCTCAAGAGGCCAATCAGGCACCTTAAATTAGGATTTTTGGGTGATGTATTCGTTGCTGAATTCTTTGGTTAATATATCAATCAGCTCTTGTTTGGTCATGTTTTCGGTAATCTTACCTTCTTTGGCCAATGCCATCGTTCCCTTTTCTTCGCTCACAATTAAGGCAATAGCATCCGTTTGTTCAGTTATGCCCAATGCGGAAAGATGCCTTAATCCATATTTGTTCTGATATTCCGGATTATCACTTATTGGGAGTACAGCATTAGCTGCCTTAATTTTTCCATTGGCAATAATTACAGCCCCATCATGCAAAGGGCTTGATTTGTTGAATATACTGAGCAATAATTTCTTAGAGATGAAAGCATCAAGTACTTCACCACTCGCACCAATAAATTTCATTTCACTTGTTTTAGGAAAAACAATTAAAGCGCCTGTAAAAGAGGCCGATAGTACCTCACAGGCATCAACAATATCCTCATAGTTGGTGTTAAATTTATTCTCTACTTTCCAGTTCCAAGGCAAAAAGCGCACAATAGATTGGTTTTCACTCGTTAAAGCACCTCTGCCTATAAGCAATAAAAACTTCCTGATTTCCTGTTGAAAAACAATGAGCACCGCAAGAAAACCAACTTGTATAAATTCACCCAAAAGGTCTTCCATCAAAGGCATTTTAAAAAAACGCACCACTAACCAAGCAACATATATACTTAGTAAGCCAGCCAGCATATTAAACGCTAAGCTTCCGCGGAGGATACGGTACAGCTGATAAATAACAAAGGTTAGTAACGCAAAATCAATTACATTAACTAGGGTAAATTTATCCGTATTAAAATCAAATATCTCCATAAGTAGCTTTTACAATGTTAATACATTCAATGGCTTCTTTTACATCATGTACCCTTAAAATGTTTGCACCGTTTATTAAAGCAATTGTATGAGCTACTGAAGTGCCATTTAAAGCATGCAATGCATCAGTTTTTGTAACGGATTGGATCATTTTTTTTCGAGAAACTCCTGCCAATATAGGTAC
>RDYC01000017.1 GCA_004293295.1 Bacteroidota bacterium | reverse complement strand
ACCCAATACCCAAATTGGTTTTATAAGGTGATTTGTCTTTAGAGAAGCGCACATCCTTGTAAATTCTAAATTGGTGCATTCCTGCTAACCCATCATGTTTGCTTAACTCAGCATAAATTTTGGTGAAAAAGGCTTTGTTTTCCTCCATGATCGCTTGGTAAACAAGTTTGTGCTCAGCAAACCATTCCCGGTTGTTATGATCTTTAATCTGTTTAAGAAATTCAAAGGCTTTTTTCATGGGTGGTTATTTTTACCTTTCTTGAGGTTGTTTTCTTCTTGAATGTGTTGTTCAATAATAATGAAATTTTCTTCTATGAAAGTGTTGAGTGCAATGAAGAAGTCTTTGTAAGGTTTGTTTTTTCTGCTGCCAAATGACCCCGAATAGTCCATTTTCAGTGCCAAGGTGGTGTCGTGTTGTTCAAACCAAAACTTGAAGTAATGATAGGGTTTCCCATAAAAGCCCAAGGTGTCAAAACCATTGTATTGCGGGTCTTTAGTGAGGGCATTTTGAACGGCAAGTTGGTTGATAAAACCAATCGCTTGGGTTCTGGCATCATTGCCTTTGGGCTTAATGGTGTAGGTTGCCTGTTGTTTACCGGAATAAAAACAAGCAGATAATAGCAAAAGCATGGGTATGAACAACAAATATCGGGGTATGAAAGTAAGGTTAACAGTAAGCGGCATTATTAAGAGGGCTAAAAAAGTAAAGGTACACAACTGAATTCATTAGGCCGAAAGAATTTTTAATGCTTCTGCTGTGGAGTTAACAAAGCTGATATGTCTGCCTTTATTGCTTTCATAGATGAAGTCGGTTAAACTCTTACTGGTGTATTTAGAGAATTCGCCAACGATAGCCAATCGAACTCGATAGGTTGAAAATTTTTGAAGAATTTCTCCTGCAATCCCGTTTTTTAGGTCAAAAAAATCGGGAGTAATATTTTTTTCATCAAGCAAAACTCTGTCAAAGCCTTGATAGTATAGGTTTCCTAATAAGTCTATTCCGTCTTCAGTGGTGTTAATAATAGTTCCGTTTGAAACGACTTCAGCAATATTTACATTGTTTAAGCGGTGAGTTTCTATTTTCATTTTACTTATCCATTGGTGGTGGTGTTCTTTATCATATCCGCATCGTTAGTTTAATTTAGGCTTGGTTTTACAACCCCAAAATAAAGTATTTTAAGTGGACAAAATAAGGGAGATAAAAGCCAGCAAAACTTAGCCTGTTTAATGGACTGTCGCAGCCCCGCTGCGCTGCGGGTAGGGAAAGTGGTGCGGTTATCGCAAGCTTGTGTTAGATTTTAATGGATAACTCTAGTTGTCCGCCAAAACCTATTTCAACAATTTTTTGAAGTGTTGAAATGCGAGCTTCTTTGATGTTATTCTCAATTTTAGAAATGTAAGATTTAGTTGTTCCAACTTTTTCAGCAAGTTCTTGCTGTGTCATTCCCATTTCTACACGGGTGTCATGAATTAACGCCCCCATTTTAAATGTTTCGTAACCTGCTTCCAGTTCATCGCGCTTTTTTGTGCCGCGTTTGCCGTAATTTTTTTCTTTAAAATCTTCTAGCGTTGTCAAGTTTTTATTTTTCGGTTTCATATGCTGCTTTTATCTTTAGTGCCAATTCAATTTCTTTTTTCGGAGTCTTTTGCGTTTTCTTTTGGAAGCCATTTATCAAAACGACTAATTGCCCTTGGTCAAAAAAACAGAAAATGCGAAAAATGTCATTTCCTTGCTGAACACGAATTTCATACAATCCGTCTGTGTTTTCAATATGTTTGAGATATGTTTCCGGAACTCTTTGCAATTCTTCAACTAAGTTAAACGTCCAAATCATTTTGGCTTTTACCTTTTTAGATTGTTTGTTAAAGAAGTCTTGGAAATAGTCCTTGTAAAACGTAATCTTTCTATATTTCTGTTTATCGCCCACGGTTCAAAGATAAT
>RDYC01000016.1 GCA_004293295.1 Bacteroidota bacterium | reverse complement strand
CAATGGTTGATATAACTTGGGATGTATGGCTAATAACCGTTGTGAGCGTACCCCTGATTTTATCAAAATTGGTTAAAAACATGGTTCGCCCTACAAAGTCGCCTAACTGGTTTGGAGTAATAATGTTTAATGCTACCCCGGCCAGCACCCCTTTAAGTGATTGTAAATAGCTGTTTCCTTCATACTGTTTTATTAACAAGTGCCATTTTGCTGTTTCTAATGCATAATTAACAACCATTAATAGTATGTTTAATACAATAATGCCAACAGCTTCCATGCTCCATTCAAAACGAATCTCTTGAAACAAATCACCAAAACGATATGCATAAATCAGTTTATAAAAAATAAAGCCAAAAGTTATCGGCAAAAGGATAATCTTGAGAAATAACGTAATTTTTTTTAGGTATGCTTGTTCTGCTTTCAATGTGTTTTGTAACTTGCAAAGGTTGTTATACAAACAACCTTTCAAACATACTAACTTTGGGCAACTTAGCGCAGATAAAAAATTACGAAAAAATCATTCTAGGAATAGACCCAGGCACTGTAGTTATGGGTTACGGACTTATTGGTATTGAAAAAAAACAAGCCTATTTAATTGGTTTAGGTATAGTTAAGCTCGACAAATTGGACGACCACAGTATTCGATTAAAGCGCATTTTTGAGCGAACTACTGCCTTAATTGATCAATACAAACCAGATGATTTGGCCATTGAAGCACCTTTTTTCGGCAAAAATGTACAAGCCATGCTAAAATTGGGCAGGGCACAAGGTGTTGCTATTGCAGCCGCAATAACCAGAGAGCTTGTTGTAAACGAATATTCTCCTAAAAAGATTAAACAATCAATAACCGGAAATGGGAATGCCAGTAAGGAACAAGTAGCAGCTATGTTACAACAAATGCTCAAGTTTAAAGAAACTCCGGAATTTTTGGATGCTACGGATGGTTTGGCCGCAGCCTACTGCCATTATTTACAAGGATCAAAGCCAACCTCCTCCGGAAAGCAATTTAACACTTGGAAGGCCTTTGCTGCGGCAAACCCTAAGAAGATTATAAGCGGGAATTCAAAATAAGTAACTCCTAGTATTCAACAGCATTTGCTATTCGAGTAGCAATATCCTCATATTGTAAAGGCGAAATAACTGCACGATCCTTTTCAAAGTTTAAGTCCCCTATATTATTCATAGGCACTAAATGAATGTGAGCGTGTGCCACTTCTAACCCAATTACCGCAACACCAATACGTTTACAGGGTACAACCTGCTTTATTGCTTTGGCCACTTTCTTTGCAAATAAGTGTAACCCTTCATAATAGGTATCCTCTAAGTCAAAAATGTAATCTATTTCTTTCTTAGGAATTACAAGAGTGTGCCCAAGGCATAAAGGCCGCACATCAAGAAATGCCAAGTAATCAGCCGTTTCTGCAACCTTATAGCAAGGGATTTCTTTATTAATAATCTTTGTAAAAATGCTGGCCATTGCTACAAGTTTATCTCTATAACTTCTAATTTAATTACTCCGGCAGGTGCTTTTATTTCTGCCATGTCTCCAATTTTTTTCCCCATCAAGCCAGCACCTATTGGCGATTTGATAGAAATTTTTCCTGTTTTAAAATCAGCTTCAGAATCAGACACCATGGTGTAAACTGTTTCTTTATTGGTTGAAAGGTTTTTCACCTTAACCTTACTCAGCATCATAACCTTACTGTTATCCAATTTGGTCTCATCAATTATTCTTGTGCGGGTAATCAAATCTTCCAATTGAGCCATACGCCCTTCTAAAAGACCTTGATCTTCCTTTGCAGCATGATATTCTGCATTTTCGCTTAAGTCGCCCTTATCTCTGGCATCAGCAATTTGTTTTGCAATAAATGGCCGTTGCACATACTTCATGTCGTACAACTCTTTTTGCAACTTTTCGAATCCTTCTTTTGATACGTAATTAATATTCGACATATCCTTT
>RDYC01000015.1 GCA_004293295.1 Bacteroidota bacterium | reverse complement strand
AAAGTTTTGGCAAATGATAAACAACTGGCCATTAAAAAATTATTGGTGAGTAAATAATTTGCCAATTCCAGCAGTTTCTTATATTGTTTGCCTAATCGTAACATTGGCATGAGAACATACATTTACCTGTTTTTAGTAACTTCACTTACAATTACTAATTGGGCAGTACACGCCCAAACCTCCAAATTTAACTTGGGTGTAATTGGTGGGCCCTCTTATTCATTTCATTATGGAAATGATTACTATAGCTCTGACAGGTATAGGTTGCTGTATACGGTTGGCTTAACGGCACAAGCGAACCTAACCAACAAATTTTCAATAACCACCAACTTACTGTTAGAACAGCGGGGGGAGAAGCTTAAGGGGATAATTTATTTTGGTTCACAAACCCCAAATGGATACCAAACCGGTGATGCCATCTCAACCCAAAACTACATTACCTTGCCAATAATGGGTACTTACAACTTCGGAAAAAATAACCGCTTTTCCATTTCAATGGGGCCTTATATCAGCCACTTGTTTCTTGTTAAATCTGAGTTAATATTTGATGGCAAAACAACCACTAATAGGGTAACCAACCTTGACAAACCTATTGAAGCTGGTTGGTGCTTTAATATTGGCACAAATATTCCACTAACCGATAAACTACACTTGGGCATCTCTGCAAGGAATAACCTAGGGCTTATTACTCACAGGCAAGATTTCAATACCATTCAATTGCTGCTTGGTGTTTCTTATCATTTCAAACAATAAGGGTATTTGTTTGTTTGTATGGAAAAAATGACACAACCAATTGCCGTTTAATAGTTTAAATATATAAATTGCTGTTGAAATTAATGCGTTGAAACCACTACTAACCATATTGCTAATTTGCACCAATACCTGGCTTTACGCCACACACATTGTGGGTGGTGCTTTTGATTTGCAGTATTTAGGGGGAGACAATTACAAGCTTACTTTTACCATGTTGCGCGATTGTGAAAATGGGGAGGCTCCATTTAACCGCACCGTTTCTGTCGGTATTTTCGATAAAAAGACAAACCGTATTATTGACAAATTTATTTTGTTTAACCCGACTGCTTCAACCTTAAATCCGGCTAAGCCGGAATGTACACAAAAGGTTCCCGGATGCACGGAACAGGCTATATACACCAGCTTTATTACACTTCCCTTAGATGTATACAATAACCAAGAAGGATATTACTTAAGTTGGGAAAGGTGTTGCAGAAACCACATCATAAAAAATATCCAAAGCCCTGGTGAGGCCGGAATAACTTATTACCTCGAAATTCCATCCCCTGCACGCTACCGCAATTCTAGTCCAAAAGCCAAGTTTAACCCTTTTACGGTATTGTGCGTAGGTAATTTTTATCGGCATAACTTCAACTTCACGGATGCTGATGGTGACTCCTTAAGCTATGACATGATTACTCCGGTAAATGGTACATTAACCAAGGATTGGCCTAATAGCGATGAGGATGACCAAGTGAATAATCCCGGGCCGTACAAAAGTATCCAATGGATGCAAGGCCACTCTAAAGACGCCCCAATTAATGGAACTCCTGCACTAGGCATAAACGCCACTACAGGTGAGTTAACAGCAAATCCCAATCAAGAAGGGGTGTTTGTTTTTGCCATACGTGTTAGGGAATACCGCAATGGGGTGCTTATTGGAACTACACATTGGGAACTTCAATACAATGTAATCAGGTGCGTTGGTAACGACCCTCCTGCCATTGAACTGTTTCAGGAAAACACGAAAATTACCAACTCCAATATTTACGTGAGGGTGCCCAATAAAGTTACATTTAGTGTGCGCATTAAAGATGAAGAAAAATTAGACACGGTTGAATTGTATAGCGAATTTTCCGCTGACAGCACCAGCCCGTTCTTTTTAAAACCGAGCGACCAAAAAGACAGCATATCAGCCACTTACTCTTGGACTTGGCAAACCAGTTGTGCCCACA
>RDYC01000194.1 GCA_004293295.1 Bacteroidota bacterium | reverse complement strand
ATTAACATTAATTGTTTTATGCGTTCTACCAAAATAGGCGCATCTATTAAATTTTTATCGTAAACCTCATCATAAATCCAAAGGATTCCTTTAACAGTAATACCATTGCGTTCAGAAAAACTTCTTAGCTTCTTATCTCCACTCAATAAAATACCACCCACTTTTTTGTAAGCAAGAATACCGCACGATCAGCTAAATGAAGTCCTTCCGGGAAATTTTGACTAGACATATCAGACAACTCCTCATAGCTGAGATTATAAACAGAAATATTTCCTTCATTACTTAGTGCTAAAATAATTTCCTGCTGGAATGGGTCTAACTCATCTACAACCTATTGTGTTGTATATATCTTTAAATTGAGCTTAAACAATAGCCGCAACATATCCGTTTGGATTAAGTCAATAAAAATATTGGCATCTGTAACTGCAACTATTTGCATTTAAATTGGGGTTTAATTGTTAACAGCAAATATTTATCAATACGAGTCTACATCTATAAACTGTTTTCTAAACTCCCATAGTTTCTGGTTGTTTAAACTGGCCGCCTTAGTTGTACTTACTATTTCCTCTGCAACAGCTCGCATTAAAAGCTGTACAAATCTTTGTGAAGATTCATTCCCATTGTAACCTTCGGATTCTAACTTTTTGAACTCACTGTTGTAACGAATCATGAAGTACTTGAGATAATTTTCTGTGATTATCTGATGTGCTTTAGCTCTATACATGATTGCCGGTATCGAGATCCCAAAATAAGACTTTATTGCCATCAACTCTTTGGTTAAAAAGTTTTTCCGCTTTGCACCAAAATATTCAATCAGTTTTTGCTCTGGAAGCAACACAGCACCAGCAAACAAGTCGCAAATCTTTTCTTTTGTTTTTTCGTCAAAACTATCCAGATTCAGATACAAATGAGCAACCTCATGCAAAATGGTAAAGCGTTTTCGAACAAGAGGAATCTCGTGATTATCATTATAAACAACCACCATTAACGACTCAGAAACACAGGTTGACATACCCGAAAAAGCTGGAGGAGCTATGGTAGAGAAAACCCTGATTCCATTTTCCTCAAGTAGTTCAATAAGGTTGTAAATGGGGTCTATTCCTAAATTAAGTTTTTGCCTGAAATTAGAAGCAGCACGCTCAATCTCATCAATATTAGTATTGGCAATTTTAAACTCCTTATACTTAAATACAGGACTTTGATAAACACCCATTAAGTTTTCTAACTCTGAGTATCTCTCCAAAAAATCAGCGGTTTTGCCTTTTACTACCTCTTGTTCTTTTTTAGGCAATTTGGTTAGCTTCCTAAACTCAACTGATGAAAGATTAATTGTTTCATTCCTGAAAAAGTAATCAGTAGGTACTTTTAGCGCTTTTGATAGCATACTTAATACATTGCTATCAGGAAATTTCTCCGCCAACTCAAGT
The DNA here is from genome assembly GCA_004293295.1 of Bacteroidota bacterium. Classification (GTDB taxonomy): domain Bacteria; phylum Bacteroidota; class Bacteroidia; order UKL13-3; family UKL13-3; genus UBA6183. The sequence goes on along the minus strand of RDYC01000194.1, from coordinate 19,922 downwards.
CTACTAAGCTCTTGTTTTGATAATGCACCATCCACCTTGTCCGAAAGTTCTTGCAGAGAAAGGCCATTCATTACTCGAGCACTCTTTAATCGGCTACTAAAATACTGCATAGTTTTAAGGGGTTGAAAGTGTGGGTCATGTTAAAAACTTTTGGACAAATATTGGTTTTTTTTCTGCGCTGTCCAAGTTTATTATTTAATATTACCCCAAAGGCGAAAAAGCTACACTGTGCAACAAGCAAACTTGTGTTACAGTATCTGGTAAAACCGCTGAGGTAGTTAATGCAATTGTGTTAACCACCGCTGCAATTCTAGCCATTGCCTTAATAGCAAAAGCCTTAAAATAAAAGAAGCCCGATTAATTCGGGCTTCTTTTATTGAGCTTGTTCATGTAACTCAATCTTTTCTTTTATGCTAGCTACTAGCTCTTCTACATTAGCTTGAGTAACGACTTCGACACTTACTTGTTTACTTGATTTTGAAGAAAGATAGTCTTTAATATATGTATTTAACTCTGTGTGATTTTCTGAAAGCTTAGTGAGCAAATAAAGTTTTGACCCTTCATTTGCTGTTGTCAATTCATCAATCTCTCCAATCCATTTGTGTACTTTACTTTTGATTGACTCAGGGCGACTAAGATTAAAGTTAACGGGTTCAAAATAATGCCATACTCCATTTTTCCAAGCATGTTCAAATGGTCTATCACTGAACTTTGTTTTAAGCGTGTGTTGTTTTAAGTGAGATGTAACACCCTGCCTTTCAAAGTATGTTTTGTATACTTTGCTCCACACTTCTTTATCTTGCTTTACTCCGTTTTCTTCGTTGGTTGCTTGTATCGTAACTATTCGTGAAAACAAGTAATCGGCAGCAGCATCAATATTAATATCCAATGTCTTTTCTACTGGTGTAAAAAACAGCGCACTATTGTCCTTTGGCAAAAATTTATTTGTTAACTCGCTTGTTGACTTAAAAGATTCTAGTGGTAGTTTATCTATATGTTGGTTATTCACTCGTTCTAAGTCAGCTTGGATAGCCTGAATAACCTTCACCAAATACTTTGTGTTAACTCCAGAAAAAACTTCAGAAATGCGTCCAGGCTTTTGTATAAAGCGTACACTCACTTTCTGCTCTCTAACACTTGCTAACGCAACGCCAAGGTTCACAAACTCACCTGTCACCCTATCGGGCATGTAGCGCAATATTTGATATTCAAATGTGTGCATCATATTAATTGGTTTAAGCTTTGAACAAATTTGCTTTTATTTTCTATCATCGAATCTACATGCTGTTTAATAGAAACGGTGATATCGGTTTTCCACTCATGAGGTACTAAGTTATCTATTTGTTTCCAAAAGTGGGCGTCAAAGATACTGAATTTATCTAAAATCAAATTATAGTTAGTGGATTGATGATCAATGTGTTTGAATAAAATATGGTTCCGAATCCACCGCATATCGGTAGCATTAATATGCCATGGCGTATTGTTTTTACCCAATACAAATGGGTCACTAAATCCAAAAGCTAATTCATGATCCAACAGCACAAACTGCTCACCATCGGTTAAAATATTAGGTTTGCCTCCATTATCAAAAGTTCTATCGGGATTCTGAATAAGTATATCAAAGGCAAATACTAGTGGTGCAAGTTTGAGTTGTTTAGGATAAAGTTTTTGAGAAGGTGACAAGGTTTGCATGCCTAATACATTTTTAGAAGCAACATTATATCCGATACTTGATGAAACTACTTGGAAATATGGTTTACCTTGAGTTGTTGCCACAAATTCTGATGATATATTGACTACTGCCGGAGGCACTACAGGGAGATCTAACTCCATAGCCATAAATGCAGCAATCAACTCCTTGCACTTAGCGTTTCCATACTGCATACGTTCGGCTGCGTTAAGCTTCACGTAATATTCACCCTTCTCGCCTGTTTTTTGGTCTACTCCTATAAGTAGTATGGGTTTATTGGCACTGTCTTTTGCCTCATCTAAAGCTGTTAAGGCTTCTACAATTGGGAGATAATAATTAGGGGTGGTTATTTTGTTCATACTATTTTAAGCTAGTACAATATACAATTATTGGTTTGATGGCATACAATTTTTTTTTTCTATACTTCGCCATTCAATCCTAACATCTTTGCTAGGCATTATTATTTGTGGTGATTCTATTGCATCAATTGGAAACACTTTACACGCAGCATAAAAATGACCATTAAAAATCAAGAACTCTTTAGCTTTTTTGTAATTACCTTATTGGGTATATGATATTTCATTGCTTAGCATTAAGAAAACACCTATATCTACTTTTCGTTCATTAACTACGTGACATATGCGTTTAATATCGTTTACTGCTTTGATGCGAACTTGCTTTTTGTTTGAACCACCGCCTTTTGTTGATTTAGGATATTTAAACTCTAATGCAACTTTTACATAATCGACTTCAATGTACAAATCAAGAAACTGACCCCCTGAGAAATTATCAAACATTGGTCGTTCAAAGTCAATCACTATTTTATAGTTATTCTTTCTTGCCCACTCAACAAATTTCCTAGCAAAATTAAATACTACGCTTTTTTCGCTTGAATAGATTTCGGTATTATAAGCTAAGTCTTTGATAATATCGTCCCAAACAGAGATGAGTCCTTGTTCAATTTTTTGCGCCTTTTCTTCCATAAGCCACGTGCGGTTCCGCTGCCATTAAATAGTTCGTTTTTTCTGTCATTTCAAAAATCAATCAATTTAGTGCCAGATAATGGGTGAATATCTCATAAAATCCTTTACCTAAACCTTTGTCATCCAACAAAAGCACAACTTACAAGGAATTTTAACACGTGAGTTTTCGTTAAAGGCAGTCATGGCTTTGGTAGGCGCAAGATAATAAATGGCTCTTACGAAAAAAGCCCCAAATTACAGCATTGTACTAACCAAAACAACCTGCATATTTGCACCATGAAAAAACCTTTCATCAGCGGCTTTACCATTGTGCGTAATGCGGTTAAGTTTGATTATCCCATTATAGAATCAATTAACAGCATTTTGCCTATTGTTGATGAGTATGTAGTAGCCGTTGGTAACAGTGATGACGGAACACTTGATTTAATTAAAAGCATCGGTTCTCCAAAAATAAAAATTATTGAAACCGTTTGGGATGATAACTTGCGCGAAGGTGGTAAAGTATTGGCTGTTGAAACCAACAAAGCTTTTGATGCTATTGGCCCCCATGTTGACTGGTGTTTTTATTTACAAGGAGATGAGGTTGTACATGAGCAATACCACCAAGCAATATTGGACGCTTGCTCAACCTATCAAAACCAACAACATGTTGAAGGTTTATTGTTTGGGTATACCCATTTTTATGGGAGCTACGATTATGTAGGAGACTCAAGAAGTTGGTACCGCAATGAAATTAGGATAGTGCGCAATGATAAAAGCATACGCAGTTATAAAGATGCTCAGGGTTTTAGAAAAGACAATAAAAAACTATTGGTAAAGCCTATTCCTGCCAAAATATTTCATTATGGTTGGGTACGCGACCCACGCTTTCAGCAGGCCAAACAAGAAGGCTTTAGACGGTTTTGGCATAACGATGCCTTTATTGAGCAACATGTGGCAACCGCAAACGAGTATGATTATAACACAATTGAATCCCTTACCCAATTTACCGGAACACACCCGCTTGTTATGAAAGACCGCTTAGCCAGAATGAATTGGGCTTTTAATTGGGACACCAAAAAGAAAAAATTTAAATTTAAAGACGGGTTATTGTATTGGTTTGAAAAGTACACCGGATACCGCTTGTTCGAGTATAAAAACTACACGGTTATTTAACCAGAGGCCTTCGCATCATTAAATCTATTTGATTTTCTCCTCCTAAAACAAAACCATGCTCTCCAAAAACCTGAAAATTATATTTTGTATAAAACCGTACTGCCTTAACATTGGTTTCTGCCACACCAAGCCAAATATATGACTTGTTCAGGCTTATGCCTGTTTCAATAGCCTGCTCCATTAATCGTTTGGCAATACCTTTGCCCTGAAACTTTTTTCTTACATAAAACCGTTCTATTTCTATTCCGTCTTGTTCTTGCAATTCTGTTTGGGCTTCTCCAATATTTAATTTGATATAACCGGCATCTTCTTCTCCAACAGAAATTAAAAACAACCTTACATTAGGGTTGATTGCCTGCTTCTGTATGTTATCCAAACCAAACGCCTCATCCAAATAGGCTTGCATATTCTGTTCTGTAGTTTCATGAATAAACGTTTGGTAAAATGTTTCCTTGGCAATGTTTTGCAAACGCGCCAAACAAAACCCGTTTACAGGAAAAACGGCTACTTGCATTTAGTTTAACTTGGCGGTCATGGGGTTTCTTAGTCCGCTGTAGCTCTCTAAATCAACTTTAACCGAGCCCACAAAAATATCACTTTCTGCCCGAATAGGAACCTTGTTTTCATCATCGGTTACCCATAATGTAAGTGCTTCGCTGTCTTTAAAAACGCGCCCTTCCAGCAACTGTGGTTTTACTTTAAGGGTGCGGAAGGTTCCAAGGTCTGTCTTAATGGTTTCTTTTCCTTCAAAACGAAAACGCAGCTGGTAGTTTTTACCATCCATGTAAAAATTAACCGGAAAAACATCCCCAACTTTTGCATTGGTCATGTCTGTTGATCTGGCGTAATAAATAGCAGAAGCAATATCCTGGGTGCGTTCTGCTATCTCCAATTTGCCTTTTTGGTGGCTGCTCGCTACACCATTTTCATGATCAAACAACACCAAATCAAGTGCTTTATAACCACCTTCACGCACATTTTTGGTTGCTTTCCACGGAACAAGGGCCTCTTCGTCCATAAAGGACTCAAATTGGTCTTTTACTTTAAACATCATATCAACCATGCCGGTTGATTTTCCATAAACTTTAATATGATATGCGTTTCTGTCCTTAACTTTTACCGGGCTTGGGCCAACCTCAAAATCAGCAGTGCCCCCGCTTATAATGCCGTAATACACCTTATACCGCAACTTTTCTCCATAAGTAAATGCGGTGTTTGGTAATTTTTTAATTTCATACGTTTTTTTATCTGGTGTTGTGGTTGCTACTCCAGGAATTTCTTGGGCAAAAACAACGCTTACAAATACTACCGATGTTAACAAATACTTTTTCATAAGGGTTAATTTATACCGCCTATAAAGCAAATTGCTTGCCAAGATTTAAATGTTAAACGAAATCCCTTGAGCCAGAGGCAGTTCTTTTCCATAGTTGATCGTATTGGTTTGCCTGCGCATATAGGCTTTCCAACTATCACTTCCACTTTCGCGACCACCACCAGTTTCCTTTTCGCCACCAAAGGCGCCACCAATTTCAGCACCACTGGTACCAATATTTACATTGGCAATACCACAATCGCTGCCCGTTGCACTTAAAAACAGTTCTGCCTCTTGCAGGTTGTCCGTGAAAATAGATGAACTTAACCCTTGTTTAACATCATTTTGTATGGCAATTGCCTCTTCTAAAGTTTCGTATTTTAACAAATACAATATCGGTGCAAATGTTTCATGTTGAACAATTTCGTAGCTGTTTTTTGCTTCAATAATGGTAGGTTTAACATAGCACCCGCTTTCAAAACCGGCTCCATTAAGCACCTCATTGCCAAACAAAACTTTACCCCCCTCTTTTTGTGCTTGTTCAATTGCTTTGGTATAAGCATTTACCGCGTCTTTATCAATAAGTGGGCCAATTAAATTTTTGGCATCCAACGGGTTGCCGATTGTTAATTGCCCATAAGCCTTAACCAAGGTTTCCTTAAACTTATCATATATACTGGCATGCATAATTAATCTTCTGGTTGTGGTGCAACGTTGTCCGGCTGTTCCTACCGCTCCAAAAACAACTGCTCGTATTGCCAAATCTAAGTTTGCATATTGTGATAAAATAATGGCGTTATTTCCACCCAATTCAAGTAAGCTTCTTCCCAAACGCTCGCCAACCGTCTTCCCTACTTGTTTTCCCATTCTGGTTGATCCGGTTGCTGATATTAATGGAACGCGCACATCATTGGTCATTAACTCACCTACTGAATAATCGCCATTTATTAAACAAAAAACACCCTCCGGTAAATCATTCTCTTTAAGTACTTGAGCCATTAAGTTTTGGCAAGCAATTGCACTTAGTGGTGTTTTTTCCGAAGGTTTCCATACACAAACATCTCCGCAAACAGCAGCCAACATGCTATTCCAGCTCCATACAGCAACCGGAAAATTAAATGCTGATATAATTCCAACAATCCCTATCGGATGCCACTGTTCGTACATCCTGTGGTTTGGTCGCTCACTATGCATGGTCAAGCCATACAATTGCCGAGATAAACCCACCGCAAAGTCACAGATGTCTATCATCTCTTGTACCTCACCCAAACCCTCTTGATAACTTTTTCCCATTTCGTAACTTACCAGCTTTCCTAAAGGCTCCTTATACTTACGGAGCAGGTTCCCATATTGCCGCACAATTTCACCACGTTGTGGGGCCGGCTTTTTGCGCCATACATTAAATGCTGATGACGCAGTTTGAATCACTTGCTCATACTCTTCTTTCGTGGTATACTTCACCTTGCCGATTAATTTTCCATCAACCGGTGAATACACCTCTTTAAGCAAGGCATTACCAGAACTAAAATTATGGATCCCTGTAGATGTTCCTTCGTTAACTTCTTTTAACCCGAGGGTTGCTAATTCTTCTAATATCATTTATTGCTTATTTTTTTCGGTTGCGAATTTAGTTAAATCAGGTAAAGTTTAAGGGGTGTCTTTTTTATAATACGGTTGTTTGTTTTTATTAGCTATTGATTAGACTAGAATTAACAACTATTTGTATATTGTACCCAAATTTAATTGCATTGAAACACCTAAAATCGTTTTGGATATTTGCGTACTTTTTGCTTCTCGGAAGCAAGATCGCGTTTGGGCAAGATGTAGATGTGGATTCTTTAAACAGCGCCTTATTACACCACATTAACACACAACGCATTGCCGCAGGAACAGAAGATTTGGTAATTGCTGAAATTTTAGAAAATGCTGCTCAAGATCAGGCAAACTATTGTGTTCAAGTTAAGGCGGAAACTGCTGAACAAAAAGAATTGAAGAAAAGTACCGCCTCTTTGCGCATCACCTTTTATGGTGGGATTAAGGACGGGATTCCGCAAGAAATTATTTTTAGTGAAAATACCAAAAACACCAAAGGAATTGAATTAAGCACAGGTGAATTGCTGGCTAAACTTATTAAGAAACTTGATAAAACCACCTTCAAAAAGATATATACCCGCCCAGACTTATATTATACCGGTATCAGAGGGTCCTTCGACCCTGTTACCAACAAAGTATATTTCAGTGTGCTTCTTGGCGACATCAATATTCTAAACAATGCGGCAGCCCATAGTAAGGATTTGGATAAAAAATATAAAGTAAGCTCGCACGCCTTTCATTGGTGGCTAAGAAGAATGGGGTGCAGAATTAACTGCATTATTGGAAAATGCGATGAAGGAACCATTTGCAACGGTTACGATGACTTAAAAGAATTGTATAGCAAAATTAACATTGATAAAGGCTTTTACATAAAGGACAAAAAGTTGTACCTGCGTGAAGATCACAAAAAATATTTTATCAGCGATGAAAGAAATACAACCAAGTTGATTGCTGATAAAAACGATCGGCTATTGGTTTATATAATTGAAAAATCACAATTCCCTTGTAATACCAATTATAATATTTCTGTTGGCTCCAGTACACAAGCAGGCCTGCAAATAGGCCTTAAGCCTATTACCCTTGGGCAATTAAACGCCAAAGGAGATTTGGCTATTGACAAACTGCCCGAAGGGTTTTCAGACAATTTTGAAATTGCACTATGTGTGGTAAAATTTTGTGATGAAAAAGTAAAGTGTGAAGTATATAATTTTTATGATAAACTTAGCCGCCTAAAACCCTACTTTACGCCTGTTGCTTTTGAGGATTTACCCATATTACTTGATACTCAAACAGCTAAAACCCCTGAACCTTTTCTTGAGGTAAAAACATTAAGCTGGAACATTCCCTTTGAGCGCAACAAATTTGACTATAAGCAAGCAGATATTGCCCCTTTTATTGACAGTTTGAACGAGCCAAAGTTTATTATTCAGGAAGTTAAAATAACTGCATATTCATCAATAGAAGGAGATTCGGCAAAAAACGCGGAGTTGCAACAACGAAGAGCAGCCAGCATCGTTAATGTTCTTGAACAACAGCAAGCAGGAAACAAAATTAAATATACAGTTAAGGCAGGAAACTCTTGGGATATCTTTAAAAAACAAGTTGTATTAACCAATTATTATTACTTGGCCGACAGCTCGTTAAGTGCCGTTAGGCAACGATTAAACTCAGATACCACCATGCTTAGAAAACTGGAAAAACTGCTTCAGGAAGAGCGTTTTGCCTCAATTGAAATGCGTGTTGCCTTTGATTTAAAAAAGCTTAGCGCAGATGATTACTGGGCTTATCGCTTACAAAAGGCCATTGACAAAAAGGATGTTAAAAGGGCGCTTAGCAACCAAACTGCCTTGGTTCGTTTATATGAACAGGGAAAAGTGAGTTATGAAAAGTTTATTGCTGTTCCCATTCCAAATGATAAAAAATACATTTCGCTGTTAAACAACAAATACATCTTTATTAAAGATCCCGTTGAACGGTTAAATAAGTTTGAGGAACTCAGGAGTTTGGATCCAAACAATGCCAATGTGAAATACAACTACCTTGCCTTAAAATTAAATGCCATTGGCTCATTAGACAATAATTCGAGAAGGGAAGAACTTCAGATCTTATCTTCGCTTTTTAACTCCCTTACCGCAAACACACTACCGGCTACTATTTATAATACACTGCGTTCACGGTTCCATCCGGTGTTGGCTGATACCCGTAAATCTAAGAAAGGAGAAACCTATAATAGCATTAAAGATTTATCCAAAAACAGCCCTGTGCTTGAAGCTGTTTTTCTTGCCGATTATTATGCCGACCAAAAGCGATTTGATTTAGCCGCCCAAATTCTTTTTGACCATTACGCTGAAATAAGTGATGAAAATAAAGCCCTATGTAAAGAATATTGTTTGCGCTTGCTGTACTTTGGAAAATCCAGCAAAAATGAGGCTTTCGAGAAGCAATATGCGTCCGTTTTCAAAAAGCTTAGTCGCACCAATCCAGAGGTGTTCTGCGAAATTTTTGCCCTGTCAAAAGTATCATTCAAGTTTTTCGAAAACCTACACATCAAAAAACTTTACTGTGATGTTTGTGGTTCGAAATAAAATTCGCTTATAATACTTTTTGTTCTCTTGCCTGTTTTATCGGATTTAGGTTGTTTAATCTAAGGGTAAAGGTCATTTTCTGGCCATAATCATAATTCTTTCCGGCCTCTTTTATCTTATTATCTACAAATATTGGAAAGTTTACTTGAAAAATATCCTTAAAAAGCCAAACAGAAACACCGGCTGCGTAATAAATATTGGATTCGTATTGCGTACTCACTTGTCCGGTATTTGCGTTAACACTGCTACTTTGGGCGTTTATAACAGCAGCATCAACAAAAATACGTAACGGCAATACACCTGGTATGGTCGAGGTAAAATTTGTTGCAATCATCCAGGAGTCTGTTTCTTCATAATCTCTTATAAATGCACGAAAACCTGATCCTCCGGGCATTAACTGTTGGGTAAATATGTTGTGATTCCCAATTTCAAAAGCCCCTCGACCAAATTGTGATTCATCATACAGATAATCATACGCTCCGTTATTGTCTGCCAATCGGAAATTGGCAAACACATCCTTTCCTGTTTCTGGCTTTTGTAGAAAAACACCACCAAACACCCTAGTACTTAAGCCCTTCTTTTTCTCTCCGTAACTGATGAATTTATTGTACTCCGCATATATTTTCTGAAACCGACTTTCCGCATTTCCATATTGGTAATTTACCTGCCATGAATACTTGTTCAACAGCACATTGTTTTCTTCAGCATATCCAATGTTTAAATAACTATAATGCCTATCGAAGTTTTTTAATACACTTCGGGTGTAACGTTGCTCGTTGGTTAACACATACCTTAAGGTAACTTCGCGGTGGGCATCCGTCCTTGGATTCTTCTGGTTAAACACAAACGTTATTCTTGGTGCAATTTTTTCGTATACCCTTAGGCCAAAAACAGACCCTTTAATAACCCCACCTAATGTATCAATAGCAATGGGTAAGTTATCCGTATATCCACTCGTTCCAAAGCGAGAAGCATCTACGCCAAACCTGATTTCTCTAAACAATCCGGATAAGTGTAACCGGTGTTGTACCGTTAAGTAACCGGTTAAGTCTCTTGTTCCAAAAGCATATAGTGGTACTGCTATAAATTCGGTTCGTTTTCTAGGTATTAAACTATTATAAAATGCTGCCCCCAACATGGTTTTATTATTGGTGTTCATTCCTAAAACAGGGGAGTAAAACACCTGGGCATATTCGGGCTTTTCTTTGTTTATTATTGGTTTAAACTCCAACTTAGGAAAGGTTTTTAACAACCCATTTGTTCTGGCAAAATTATTTGCCCTATCAATATCTATGCTTGCTTCGTAGGCATCAACCACAACGTTGGTAATTTCCTTATTCATAAACAACACTTGTTGAACACCAGTAAATGGCTCAAGCCGTTTTTCTTCAACAAGCTTGCCTTGATTAAATGCCTGCAATTGAACGGGTGCTTCTATTCCCTTATTTTTAATAGTAACTAACCAACCTGTTGTAGTGTTTTTAATAGATAATAAGGCAAAATCTTGTTTGGCGGTACTATTCATTACACCATTAAAAAACCAGTTTAAATCTTTGTTGGTATACCTTTTTGCGTGTTGTATAAAATCATCTGGCAATGGGTGTTTAAACTTCCAGTTCTCGTAAAAACTTTTCATCATTCCATCAAATACTTCATCACCCAAATAGCTCTGCAATTGATTAAAGGCTAGTGAAGCCTTGCCATAAATTATCTTTCCATAGTTTTTAGAGGTAAACGCTTCTGAAGGCAAAAAGGCCCTTTGGTCAGTGTTGTTTCTTCCGGCAGTTAGGTATAAAAATTCGTACTCGTTAAATGGTGTTGAAAACAGCCCCCTAAAATTAATGTTATAGTTTATTTTACCGGTAGAATCTTTCTTAAATAAATCAGTGTGAACAACCACCTCCTTTTTGTATTTGCTTCTTGCTTCATAATAGTTGTTAATACTTTCATCCATCCAAGGATAAAGGCGCTCATTACTCCCTAATATGCCATAAAACCAGTTGTGCCCCACCTCGTGTACAATTACATCCCTATTTATATCTGCTACATTAGTAATTGTTGGGTACTCCATACCGGCTCCAGCTTTTAATGGGGTAACAACCACTGTGGCATGTTTATAAGGATACTCCCCTACCTTATCCGAGTAGAAGGAGATGGCTTCATTAATATATTCTGTGCCACTTATTGTGGTGTTTTCTTTTTTGTTTTCGCTAAACAACCAAGTATCAACCCGCTTACCACTAGCCAAAGTAACCTCACTTTTGGCTGTTTTAAAGTTTTTACTGGCAAACCACGCAAAATCATGCACACTGTCTTGTATAAAACGAACGGTTTTGGTCTCCGATTGACTTGGGTGTTTTATGTTTGTTGACTTGGTCCTCTTTAACCACCACTCTGACTCTGTTGGGTCTTGAACATCTCCTGTGGCAACCACCACATAATCTTTAGGAAGCACAATACTTACATCAAACCGACCAAACTCGCTATAAAACTCTCCCTGATCAAGGTATGGCATTACATTCCAACCGTTTATATCATAAACAGCCGGTTTGGGGTACCACTGGGTAATGCAAAAAATTCCATTCTCGTGTCCCATCCTGGAAAAAACAGCGGGAAGCTTTACCCGAAAAGAGGTAGAGATGGTTAGTTGTGCTCCGGAAAGTAATGGGCTAGGAAGTATAATCTTGCAGATTTCATAACTATTGGGTAAAAACTGCATTTGAACTTTTTGGCCATTAACCTTAAAATAAAGAGAGTCCATTCTTCCCCTTTGTTGCGGCTCGGCATACAAAAAGTCCGTAGAACCATTCTCAACACGCTGCTTTGCAAAAGGAGTTTCGTTATTGAGGTAGGCATTAGGCCATAAATGAAAGTATATCTCGGTTAAGGCATTGGGTGATTGGTTATAATATAATATTTCTTCGTATCCCGATAATTCCTTGGTGGAATCGTTTAACGAAACCTTAATGTTATAATCAACGCGCTGTTGCCAATCAGCTTGTTTTAAGTGCTGGCTTTTTGCAAATAAGCCACTTAATGCAAAAAGGTTTAAAAATACTGCTTTCCTAAACATGGTTGCAATATAACTTCATTTATAAGAATTTATTTTGCGTTAGGAGTTGGATTTGATGGTTGGGTAAATACTTTCTTGTTGATTTTCCTTGTTTTTTCTATAATGTGGTATGAGATAACCAGCCCGTCAGCTTCTTTAGTAACGTTAATTTGGTAATTGTTCTTTGTTAACTTAAATTTTTCTCCCAATACCGTTTCATCAAAACTAATCGTGTATTGTCCAAAAGGTAAATAAAACTCAAAACTGCCGTCATAACCGGTTAAACTGTTATAAGTTTTTGTGCCTGATGCTGTTATTTTAATGCGCGATAAATCAAACGGCTCACCCGCATCAGCACCAATATTTTCTCTCTGTATAGTAACACGTCCTTTTATCTTAACCCCTTTAACAAACGGAATGTAGTTTATTTTTTTTCCTAACAACAATACCGAATCACTTAAATTAGGAAACCACCCTTCAACCTCGTCCAGTGGCATTGCCAACACCTTTGCCATTCCTGCATTTGCATCAACAATAAGTGCAGTCCCCTCATCATTAGTTATTACCTCGTCCTCATTCACCCTAATCACTACATTTTCAATCGGGCGTTCGTTTTTATCCTTAACCCCATTACCATTTACATCAAAAAAGGCTAAAAATTCACTCTCAATAAATTTCGTTTTCTTAAATGGAATAGGGGCATTAAACTCTTTTCTCACACCAAAAGTAACAAACACTCCTTGGTTGGTAACCCTTGGTATTTCATCTGTTACGAACTGGTTATTGTACGCATTTCTTAAAGCTAAACCACTTATCAAATTATAGTTTATGCCAGCCCTAAACCGCCAACCACTTGGGGTAAAATAATACAATTCAGGAAGCAAGTTAATGGTGTGTTGCTTAAAAATATTGTTGTAAAAATAGTTTAAACCACTTTGTAGCATGAACTGCGTTCTGGCAAACAAATACTGGTGTTGTACAGAGCTGGTTAACAATTGCTGCGTTATTCCCTCTTGTGGTGTATTAAATACCGGGGTTGTACCATATGTTCCTAAAACGTAGCGTGTATTAACGGTTAAGGTTTTATAAAACAAAATACTGTTGAACAAAAAATACGGAATACTTTCAGCCTTGGCTCCCTGTATTTTCGGCTCATTAACCCCAGCCTCTATCGTGGCAGAAAAACGGGTATACTCTTTGGGTTTAAAGGTGTTATGTGTTATGCTGATACCCTTCATTTTATTGGTTGATTGGGTAAACTCAAACAAATTATAAATACCCGAAAACTGCATGCTGGTGAACTTAAACGCTTTTGTAAGTGTAAGTTGGTTATTTAACGAGTTGATGTTCGCGTTAAAAAACAACCTTGATACCGTTTTGTTGTAGTTGTTTACAACAGTAAGGTTCCACTTTTCACTTAATGTAATACGTGTTCTGTGATTATAAAATGAGCGGCTAATATTACTGTTTGAGTAGTTCGCATCGTTATTCCCCAAAGTGTGGTTAGTAGCAAACTTGTTCGAGAAAAAGGTTCCCCCATAATTGATTAAATACAAGCCTCCTAAAGTTGTTGTTGGGCTTGCGGTGAAAGAATTCCAGGTTAATGAATAACTGCCTGAAATGGTCTGTGTTTTTAAAAAATTGATACCTCCTCTGGCATTAGCAACTCTCGAAAAAACACCTGTTGCCGTGTTGTTCGATTCACCATACTCAACAGCTATCTTATTTTGTTTGTAATACCTTAGTTGATAAGAAACCCCTTTAGCTACCAAAAAGCGTTCTCCTTTTCTATCCTCATTACTAACCAAAAACCCTCCTATCGAACTCCTTTTTCCAAAATTGTAACTTGCCTTTATCCCCCTGCCAAAACTTTGCATTCCCATAAAACCACCATTAACAAAACCTAATTGCACGCTCGCATTGGTGTGAAAATACCCAAAGTAATAATTCGTATTTCTCAAAACCTCATTATAGCGGTCGGATGATGAACTGGATTGCAGATTATACATAACCTGAGCGTTTTCACTAACTTGGGCATTTCCCCTAATATTAAGTGTAGAGAAAGAAACATTATCAAGCAAATTGCTGATGTTGTACTCAACAACGATAGGCAGCTGAGAAAATGCATTAGGGTTAGATTTAACACGATCAGATAGTTTTCTGAAAACAATTCTGTTGTTGGCCGTAAAAGCACCCTCTTGCCCAAGAATGGGCTCTTCTGTGTTTACAAACAAGCTAAATGTCCGTTCTTCATTGTTGGTATAAGGCTTATAGTTTTCAATATCTATTCGGTTATTATTTCGCTTGGCAGATTCGTGGCGGTAAATAAACTTAAGGGTAGTGTCTTGGTTGTTTTTTAAAACCAATTGGATAGGCTTGGTAACCTTGTTGTTTCCATTACTATCTATCACACTCGAAAAAAGACTTAGGTTGTTTAATGTAAGGGTTATTGGTTGTGTTTCGGAGCCTGTGTTTAAAACATTAACATTAAAGTTTACCGTGTTTTCGCCATTTTTAAAGTAAATTTTATTTCCCATTTGGCTGTTTACCACCCAGCTCGCTTGTTTTTTTGTAAAGGCCCAAAATGTCGCTCCTGTTAAATACTTATCGTCAACAGTCAGCACATTTGCATTTACCATGTATTTATTATTTCCTCCCAATAACCCCCCGGTAATAAACCTTACCGGAACAAATATGGTGTCGCCCGGTTGCACAATAAAACTTGGGCTCGAAGCGCCTACCTGTTTCCAACCAAAAGGATAATCAATCGTAATTTTTATGCTTTGTTGTTGGTTACCGGTATTAACAACCTTAACCACGTTGGTTAACAATTCTCCTGAAATAATTTGCTTTTCGCTTTTATCGAACAAAACGGTTAATTGGCCATTTTGAGCACATACAAAAAAAGTGCTCAACATAAGCATCATTGGTAGTAGTAGTAGTTTCAGTAAGCTTTTCATAAGGTTTTTGCGGATTATATATCTTCAGTAAGCAAGTATTTTAACCTTAACTGATACGTTCCGTTATAATTATCAATGGGGTTTCCGGGGCCGTTTACATTTGTAACACAAGACCCTGCCGGTATGGTTACACCGGTATTAGAGATAATCAATATGGGTGTACCGCTAATCAATGGCACATTAAAAAACTGATTTCCGGTTAATGAGGTATTGCAATTATTCCTTACCCTAACCTGCAACATATCTATTTTAGGATTTGATCCCGAAGTAGATTGGCTTTGAAGTTGTTCCCAATCTGTATTAGCAGTTACGGCAGAACCATTCTCTACATACAACACCAAATTCCAGCGACATGCCGGATTATTGTTGATTTCATTACTCACTGTAACCTTTAACTTGGTTACCGCACTTTGTGTTAACCCAGCAAGATATTTACCAAACGTATCAAAGCTAAAATCAACATTGTTGGATGTGGTTACAGACAAATTAACATTATCGCAAAACTGAGCCCTTAACTGAGTCGTGCAAATAATGAGTAATATGCTTATAACTTTTTTCATCGGCTTATTGTGTTGATTTGCTTGAAAGTAAATTTTAATAAAAAGGGGGCCGGGTTATAGCCCCCTTTTTATTTATTTCCTATTGGTCTTCTAACAAGATATACTGTACATACATGGTGTAAACACCTGGCTGAGCGTATGATCCAGCACCATTTGCTGCTACTAAGTTCTCAGGAGTTGTTCCGTCAGCGGCAAAAGCCATTGGGAATACCGAAGGTAATCCTGGAACAATTCTATAATCAATACTGTAGTAGTAATCGCTTGTTAAAGCACCGGCTGCTGCAGTTAAATAACTTCCACCAGCTACAGCATCATCACCTACAGCAGTAGTTCCTCTGTGTCCTGCAATGTATTTGTTGTTAGCTGTTGGAGGTGTTCCAGTGTTTGCTGGGTCAACATATAAACTGTTTGAACCAGAAGGAGTTGCCACCGGAGGGAATACCGCACTGTAATCTGCAAAAGCACCTGTTGCTGCTGCTGCATTTGCGTTAGGAGTAGTTTGACGTAATTCTAATGCACTTAAAGGCAAACGGTTGGTTGCACCTGTTCCACCTGTTCCGTACCTGATTTGTTGATCCCAAAAACCAGCAGCAACATTACCGTTTGAACGGCCAATTGCATAAAGGTCCCAATTTACGGTTGAGCTAACCTTTAAAATAGTAGCACCATACTTTGTAATACCGGCATAGTACTCATTAATGTTGTCAAACGTAAAATCAACTTGATTAGGGGTTGACATGTTTAATTGTAGAATAGGTTGTAAATCCATTGTTACGGTTACATCCTTTTGATCTTGCAACTGAGCGAAGGCTCCTGTTGAAATTAACATAGCTGCTGCAGCTACTGCTAATACTTTGATTTTTTTCATGTAGATTTTATTTAAAAGTGTGATACAAAGTATTAACATATATTTTAATCAAACAAGTGGCTGTTTGATTATTAACCATTTAAAAAAGCTAACTCGCTGATAATCAGAAAATAAATTTTTTACATTTAATGGCTTTTTAATGCAAAAGCGGCCGTTTGTTTTATCAAACGGCCGCTCATTTTATAAAAAAGCTACTTATACTTTTGTTGTGGGGGGCTTATTCAATAGTAAAAGTAAGCTCTGCTGCCTCAACAGCGTCTTTACTGCCATAGTCCAGTACACCAACAGCAGAGTATTTTCCCTTTTCTAGCTTGGCAGGAAGGGTGTACATATAATTTCTGGTATAACCCGGAAGCACTGTAAACCTTTTAACGGTGAGTTTATCTGTTTTGCCCGTGCTCGTGTTGGTTAGTTCTACATACGCTGTACAACTGGCTATGCCATCGCCCATATTCTTTAATGTCATATCTATTTTCCGCTGCTTGTCTGAACCAACTTGAATAACAAAGTTTTGAATTTCTACCTTATTATTGGCAACCGTTGGCGGATTTTGGTATAGATACACGCCAAAAGCAAATGTCGGTATTACTCCTAATGAAATCTTTTTGTCCCCAGGCTTATTATCCAATGATTCTCTCTCTTTTTTCTCTTCTATCCATAATAGCCCCCAAGCCGCACGGTTGGCGTATCCGGAATCAGGAACCGTAAGAGTTACCCTTACCTTTTGGATGGCCCCGGGCTTTAACTCAAAAAAAGTTGGTGAAACACTTAACCAATTCGACATGCCATACATGGCTGTTCCTGGTTCCATAAAAGTTGTTTTTCCTGCCTTATCGGCATCATAATCTTTCAACGAAACATTAAACGACCTCTTTACCAGCGTTTCATTAGTAACCTTCACCTCAACCGTTTGTGTTTGTCCCGGCTTTAAATTGTAGTTAATATGAGCCGGTGTAACAGCAACCCCAACGTCTTTTAGAGATGTGTCTGCGGGTTGTTGGGCATTTGCAAATAATGCATGTAATAAAATAGATAACAATACCAGTTGTTTTTTCATAGCCTCTTTTTCTTGTTTGATTTCCAAAGTACGTTCTCCTACTTGTTATAATTAAGCTTTCCCTTAAATATTAAGTAACAACCTATTGTTAATAATCTTTAAAATTTAATTCTCCTTCACCTTGTTTTGGTGTTATATTTGTTACACATAGGATTTACGTATATGGATGCTGATGATTTTTTAGACGAAGAAGTACAATCAAATGTACAACGGTGGGAAAAAATGCTTCGTAATAAAACCAATGAATATTTTGAAGCCGAAACCTTAGAAGAAATTTGTGATTATTATATTCGGAAAGAAAAACTGAAAAAAGCCTTAGAAGTTCTTTATTATGCTGATACCCTTTACCAAAACTATATCTGCTTCATGATTCAAAAAGCCGAAGTGTTTTTGGCGTTAAACAAGTTTGATGATGCGCATAGCGTTTTGGAAAAAGCAGAACTTTATGAACCAAACAATGATGAAGTGGCTTTAATTAAAGGCGAACTTCTATTAAACAGTGACGATGCGGAGGGTGCCATCGAGTGTTTTGAAAAAGCCTTGATGTATACCAACGATAGGATGGATATGCTTTTCGAAATTGCCTATGTTTATGAAGAGGCCAACAAAGTTATTGAAGCCGCACATTATTTTGAAATAATCATTGAAGAGTTTCCTGATGAAGAACAAGCTTATCATGAATTAGCAAATTGCTATGATTTAACAGGAGATGCAGACAAAAGCATAAATGTTATTAATAAACTAATTGATATTGATCCATACAGCACCAGTGCTTGGTATAGCCTAGGGGTAACTTACACCCGAATAGAGTTGTACGAAAAAGCCATTGATGCTTTTGATTTTTGTTTGGCAATAGATGACGATTTTGTAGCTGCTCGATTTAACAAGGCCAATGCACTTGTTGAGCTGGAGCGTTTTGAAGAGGCTATACAGGAGTACCAAACCACCATTGAGAGGGATGGGCCAGACTCCGTTACTTTTTGCAATTTGGCCGGTTGTTTGGAACGGCTTGATAAAAACCAGGAAGCACGTGAGTACTATAAAAAAGCCACAAAAATTAATCCCAATATTGCAGAAGCCTGGTTTGGAATAGGCCTTACCTACGATAAAGAAGGCATGATAAAAGAAGCATTACAGTTTGTTAAAAGGGCCGTAGTGCTTGAGCCTGAAAACACAGAATACCTTCTAGTGCTTGGTGAGGCTGAGTACAAATTAAATAACCT
Organism: Bacteroidota bacterium; assembly: GCA_004293295.1. GTDB lineage: Bacteria > Bacteroidota > Bacteroidia > UKL13-3 > UKL13-3 > UBA6183. The sequence goes on along the minus strand of RDYC01000194.1, from coordinate 884 downwards.
AGAGCAGGCCATTGAGTGTTATCAAGAAATTATTGCCATTGACCCCCTCATGGCAGAAGCTTGGCTCGACTGGTCGTACATTTTATTTGTTGAAAATAAAAGAAACGAGGCCATCAGCATATTGGATGAGGGTATGAGGTTATTAGTTGATAACCACCTGCTTTATTATCGCATGGCTTGTTATTTATATGCATGCGGTAAAAATAAACAAGCGCAAGAAATGCTAGAAAAGGGACTAATTCTTAATTTTGACGAACATCACCTTATATTTGAAACCTTGCCGCAATTACAATTAATTCCTGAAATTAAAACAATTATAGCATTGTATAAAGACAATAATGAGAAATTTTAAGCTTAAACAAATTCCTGAACGACCATTAAAACCGCGCACTAATGGTTTAACCATGGTTATGGATAAAGGACTCAGCCTTAATGAAGCATCCAATTTTATTGAAGCTAACGCAGAATATGTTGACCTCGTAAAACTTGGTTTTGGCACAAGTGTGGTAACCCCAAAATTAGAAGAAAAAATTGCACTTTATAAAAGTGCGGGTATCGGTGTTTATTTCGGTGGAACACTGTTTGAAGCATTCATTGTTAGAAACCAGTACGAAGACTTTTTGCAGGTAATTGATAAATATAAACTACAATTTGTAGAGGTTTCTGATGGCAGTATTGAAATGCCTCACGAAATTAAATTAGAATATATTAACAAATTAAGCAAGCACGCTACTGTGTTGAGCGAGGTTGGTAGTAAGGATGTTGAAAAAATAATCCCTCCTTACCAGTGGATTGAATTAATGAAAACAGAGTTAAAGGCTGGTGCGTGGAAAGTAATTGCAGAAGCTCGCGAAGCCGGTAATGTTGGTGTTTTCAGAAGCAGT
>RDYC01000441.1 GCA_004293295.1 Bacteroidota bacterium | reverse complement strand
TAATTAACAAAAGGTTACCGGTTGAAGATTGTCAAGATAGAATGATAAAGTGGCAAGTTAATCCATAAAAAACCACCCCACTTAATAGGCAATTGTGCGGCCTCTTAAGCAGGGTGTTTCTTTGATTTATAATGCATCAAAGGCTTGCTTTAATTGCGCTATTGTAATAGGTTGCAAGCTGGCATTGATGGTTTGCTGGGTTTCTGCCTTACCGGTTTGGGTGTAAAACATGGGCTGACTTTTTTCAAGGCTCATCACAAACAAGGTATAAGCAGTGTTTTTGGGGATACGCACCTGATAACCGTTAGCCATTTTGGCGGCAAACAAAAAGCTTTTTTGCGAAGCAATGTAAAATGCTACTTGTGCTTCCTTTACGTTGGGTATGGTAATGTACACAAATTGACCTGCAGGAGTGCGGGTAAACCTATCACAGTTAATGATGCCCATGCTTTCGATGTAAGCGGTATAGGTCAGTTCTTTTTCTAAACCGGCCAACTCGTTCTCAAAAGCAGCCGGGTTCCTTGCTTGGGCCACTTGTGCAAATGTATTTACCTCAGCAATAGCCACCTGCGACAATGCCGGTGCCATTTTTAAACTACGCCTTAAGTAACTGTTGTCATGAAAATCAACACAAGAAATATAATCACGCCATCCATAACGGGCATGAGCTTCAACCAGTCCGATGTCTTTCATTTTTTCCAAACAAACCAAAACAGCCGCATGTTTATCGGTTAACTGACGATATCTTCCATTATGCATTTTTTGTTTTAACGCGTCAAGTTCTGTTTTGCGCAACACCTTATAATCTGCACCAACGGCTATTAAGTTTTGTAAACCGATACTGTCTTTATAATTATCATGCACGTACTTTAAAAATATTTGTTGCAGCTTAATTTGTTGGTCAACCCAATTATTAAACGAGTTGCTGTATGCAGATTGGTAATTAGACAAATCTGCCTCGTATTTTGCCCGCTTGCTTTTGTATATTAAGAATGCGTTTTTTTGTTTACTTAACCGTATGGTGTTGTTCCTTTGTAGTGTAGTTTTATACAAAGCATATTGTTCGGCTCGTTTTTCCTTGCTTATGGTGAGTCTTTTCCAAATGTTAAAGTATTTATTTTCCGGCAGCACAGTGCACAGGCGTGGTGTTGTTGGGGCAACCGGAGCTTTTGGAGGGGGCGGCACATTAAAATAAAAGCGCATGTCTTTTAAATCGTATTGTTGCACCTTAAGCACACCATTGGCAACAAAAGGTTTTCCTGTGGATTTCCATTCGGTGACACCGTTGTTGTTAACCACGCCAGTAAACATTTCCATGTCGTTTTTTATGTTGTTTGATGGCATAACCACTTTTAATGCAGCACCATTTTTTATTTTTAGCGCTTTGTTTTCTGCATAAGCATTAATGCTAAACATGCCACCTGTTTCCAATTGTTGTCCATCGGTAGCTTGTGTTGATAAAGATTGCAACATGGCGTCTTTGGGACGTAAAAACTCTGATAAGGTTACTGCAACTGGTTTATTTACCGGGTTATTATTGGCATCAACCAAAGTATTAGCCGGAATAAAAATGGTGGTTCCGTTTTGGCCTTTTATGGTGTTAGGCTGAGTAGGGTTGATGGTAAACGTTTGATTGTAATTACCGCCTGCTGACTTAAGCATTTGGTTAACGTTTTTAAACGTGTAGTTATCTACGTGCAAATCAACCCTCCTGTTTTCTGCTTTGTTTTTGACATTATCGTTAGTCAGCAAAGGTTTATTTTCGCCATGATAACTCATTAAAATATGGGTAGGTTTAACGCCACTCTTTATCAGAAATTGTTTTACAGCGTTCGCACGGTTTTTGGATAAGTTAAGATTGTAGTTCTGGTCGGCATCATTGTCGGTGTGGGCTGCAATGGTTACTTCGGCATAAGGCGATGCCTTGTATTTGTTTGCAACTTGCTGTAGGATACGTTGGTCCTGTTGATCTAAAGTAAACTCGTTTACATTAAAGTTCACCCTGAATTGTTG
>RDYC01000440.1 GCA_004293295.1 Bacteroidota bacterium | reverse complement strand
ATGTCAATATGCCCATTCTCACAAATAGGCGTGGTATGTTGTGATATTTGATACCCTTTAGGTAAATCGGCATAAAAATAATTTTTACGCGCATAGTAATTATGTGTAGCGATAGTACAATCGCATGCAATACCCAATTTTACCGCATATTTTACCGCTTCCTTATTGTGAACGGGTAAAGTACCGGGATGGCCTAAAGAAATAGGACTCACCAAGGTGTTTGCCGCTACCCCATACTCAACTGCGTCACCACAAAATGCCTTACTTTTGGTAAGCATTTGCGCATGCACTTCTAAGCCAATAACTGCTTCGTATTTGTCGTAATCAACACTCATTTATTTTCTAGCTAAATAATGCGCGAAAATAAACATAATATTGAGTTAATGAGCGTTATTTATTAACTTCCTGCCCATATAGGCTAGTTCAATAAAGTACCCACCAAATCAACATACAGCTGCATGGCTTGTTCCTTGGTGAGCCCCTTTTTAGTTGCCCATGCATTATATTTGGCTTTTGCAATAAAATCAAACATCCCCGGTTCATCTCCATGAACATCTCCTATTGATGCCTGTTTATGAAGCGAATACAAATTAAGCAATACCTCATTGCTTGGGCGCTCGGTTAAGGTATGCACGTCCTTTGACGCTTTTTCAAATTGTTCTTCTAGTGTCATTTGCGTTGTTATTTAGTTATTGGTTGATAAAGTTAGCCATTTCTCGCATCAAACAAATGGAAAATTCACCTGATTAACGAATTACTTTATCAACCAATAACCATTATACTAAAAACAGTACTTATTGGCTTCAATTAATGCTGCAGCTACGTTTCTGCGAGCGTCCTTGCAATTAAACGGCTCCGTTTTTGTGAAACGTTTCAAGCCCAATAACATCATCCGTTGTTCGTCACCACTGGCAAAACTGTTAATGGCTTCTTTACCATTTTTATTGATGCGATCCGCGGCATCAGTAATAAACACACGCATCATATCCAATTGCACGGCACAGGCTGCTTCTCCGCGTATATCAACAAGTTTCTCAATTCTAAGCTGCAACGATTCGGCAATATACAGGTCAATTAACATATCCGAAATATTCATCAGCACCTCTTGTTCTTTACCCAAATCCATCATCAGCTTTTGGGCTGCACCTCCGGCTACCATCAGCACGGCCTTTTTAAAGTTTTTCAAGTACTTTTTTTCTTTGCTAAACAAGGTTTCTTCTTCTTCACTAAAGTCGGGAATACTCATTAACTCTTGCATTACCTTCATGGCCGGCTCCATCAAATTGAGTTCACCTTTCATCGCACGTTTTAACATCATGTCAACCGTTAGCATGCGGTTAATTTCGTTGGTACCTTCAAAAATACGGTTGATACGTGAATCTCGATAAGCCCTTTCCATTGGGGCATCAGCACTGTATCCCATACCACCGTAAACTTGCACACCTTCATCCACCACATAATCCAACACCTCACTTCCGTTCACTTTTAACATGGCAGCTTCAGGCGCAAATTGTTCAACACCCTTTAATATGGCTTGTTCATGAGTCATGCCTCCCGCTTCATAATCATTAATGGCATCTTCAATATTTTGTGTAGCACGATACAAGGCACTTTCACAGGCATAAATGCGTATGGCTTGTTCTGCCAGTTTATAACGAATGGCACCATATTTTGCAATTGGTCTTCCAAACTGGTTGCGCTCATTGGCATATTGAATGGTTTTAGTTGCCGTTTCTTTAGAAGCTCCTAAGGCGGCAGCAGCCAGCTTTACGCGGCCCATATTTAATATATTCACCGCTATTTTAAACCCATTTCCCCTGGTACTTAATAAATTTTCAACGGGCACTTTGCAATCCGTAAAAAACACCTGGCGGGTTGATGAACCTTTGATGCCCAATTTATGCTCCTCCGGATTTAACGTGATGCCACCAAAACCTTTCTCAACGATAAAAGCACTTAGGTTTTCATCATCATCAATTTTGGCAAACACGGTAAACACATCAGCAAACCCACCG
>RDYC01000193.1 GCA_004293295.1 Bacteroidota bacterium | reverse complement strand
AGAAACTCCACTTGAAACAACCACGGCATTTTTTTGCTGAATAAGCACAGAATTGGTACTTTCCTTTTTAACCTCACCGTATATCACCGCTTCTTTTAATTCTTTTGTCGACTCTTCCATTGAGACGTTAATCATTGTTGTCTCTTTGGCTTTTACTTCAACTCCGGTAATTATTTTCTTCTTGTAGGCAACGTAACTAATTACTAAGTTGTATGTTCCTGGTTGAACACCACTTATTAAAAACTTACCTTCAAAGTCGGTAGCTGCTCCAATATTGGTTCCTTCAATTTGCAAGGATACCCCAATCAACTCCTCACCATTCTTCTTATCAATTACTTTTCCTGCAATTTTACCGGTTTGTGCAACGGCTGCATAGCTTGTTAAAATTAATGCAAGGGATAATAATCTTAGTACAATTGTTTTCATTTAATACTTTTCGTAGTTAACGCGACAAAACTACCTCTATAAGGATATTCATCAGTTAAACGAAAGTTATGCTTATGTTAAGCGAGTGTTAACACAATATCGCCTTAATGTTAATCGCCTTTAAATCCTACGCAAGCCAAGGCAGTGTAATTACATGATATTTATTAGGTTATTGGATAACCCCCAGTTGCTTACCCACTTTTACAAATGCGGTAATGGCCTTATCAATATGAGCAGTTTCGTGCGCTGCCGATAATTGAACCCTAATACGGGCCAAGTCTTTGGGCACCACCGGATAAAAGAATCCGATAACATAAATTCCTTCATCCAATAATTTAGCGGCAAACTCTTGGGCCAACTTTGCATCATAAAGCATCACCGGCACAATGGCGCTTGCCCCACCTCTCAAATCAAAACCTGCAGCTTGCATACCTTGCTTAAAATGATTTACATTGGCCTCCAACTTATCACGTAATGCGGTACTCTCATTAAGAAGTTTAAATACTTCAATACTAGCCCCAACAATAGCAGGTGCTAATGAGTTGCTAAATAAATAAGGGCGAGAGCGTTGGCGCAGCAATTCGATAACCTCCTTTTTGCCAGTTGTGTAACCACCCATAGCCCCCCCTAATGCTTTCCCCAATGTTCCTGTAATAATATCAACCCTATCCATTACGTTGCATAATTCCGGAACTCCCCTTCCCGTTTTACCAATAAATCCTGCACTATGACACTCATCTGTCATCACCAATGCATCATATTTATCAGCTAAATCGCAAATTTTATCCATTTGGGCCACATAACCATCCATGCTAAAAACACCGTCCGTAACAATAATTTTAAACCGTGCGCCTTTTTCGTTTGCCGCTATTAGCTGGGTTTCCAAGTCGGCCATATCGTTGTTTTTATAACGATAACGTTGCGCCTTACACAAACGAACACCATCAATAATACTGGCGTGGTTTAATTCATCACTAATAATGGCATCAGCTTCTTGAAACAAGGGTTCAAATACCCCGCCATTGGCATCAAAAGCGGCCGCATATAAAATGGTGTCTTCTGTTCCGTAAAACTCAGCTATGGTTTTTTCTAACTCCTTATGAATATCTTGAGTACCACAGATAAAACGCACGCTGCTCATACCGAAGCCGTGTGTTTCTATTGCGCGCATCGCGGCTTCTTTAACCCGAGGATGTGATGACAATCCGAGGTAATTATTGGCACAAAAGTTAAGTACGGTTTGCCCTGTGTTTAATGTAATTTCAGCCCCTTGCTCAGAAGCAATAATTCTTTCCTTTTTATATAATCCGGCTGACTCAATATCTGCCAGCTCTTTTTGCAAATGTTGTTGTAATTTACCGTACATGATGTTGTTGCTTTATAAATTGACTACTGCAACTTTAAACATTATCAGCTAAAGTTGCACCTTATGTTAGGAAAATTTGAATTGCACGGCACACCATTCATTTTTGGTAAGGTGGGTGATGTAATCGAACCGGTAAAACTCCGCAGCATACTTAATATCTGCAAGGTCTTTCTCATAAAAGCCGCTGATAAGCAATACCGACTCTGGCTTGGCGTGTTTGGCAAGCGTTTTAAAACTCTCCAATAAAATATTTTTATTGATGTTGGCCAATATGGCATCAAACAGTTCCTCCTGTTTAAGTTGCGATAAACCGCCCAACCTAAATTCAAAATCAGTGAGGTTATTCAGGCTTTTATTCTCAGTAATATTATCTACGCACCATTCATCAATATCATTACCAATTATTTGTTTAGCACCTAGCTTTAATGCCATGAGTCCCAATACCCCGGTTCCACAACCAAAATCAAAAACCATTTTATCTGCAAAAGAGACACCCAACATCAGCTCCAATACCAATTGGGTGGTTTCATGGTGCCCGGTTCCAAATGTGTTTTTAGGCTGAATAATCAAGGCATGTTCGTATGCCATGTCTAATTGGTGAAAAGGGGCACATACCAAAATTTTATTTGCTACAATAATGGGTTCGTAGTTAGCCTCCCATTGCGCATTCCAATTTTGCGGCATAATCACACTATGTGGCATATTTTCAGGTGTTATGCCATACTTGCTAAAAACCTCATTGGAAATTTGCTCTTGATAGAGAGCTTGGGGTATAAATGCTGAAAAACCATTGTCTGATTCTACAAAGCCATCATAGCCAATCTCAGCCAATTCAGCAATAAGCATATCTTTGGTATCGTCATTGCATGCAACTACAAACTCCAGGTATGATTCCATAGGTGGCAAATGTAGAAAAAAATACCAATTGAACTGCTCAGGTTTAAAGAAAACACTGCCCCACTAAAGGTTAAAAAGAAGTTAATTGAGCCTCTTTAAAAAAAGAAACGTACTTATTAAATAGCTTATCAAACGATTTAATATTGCGTTTGCTTGCAGCGTCTGCAGCCATATTTGCACCACCAACATAGTATCTTGGTGCCAATAGTGCGGCAACCAATACCCCATTTATCCAATTGTAAGAAACTCCGGTCCATACTGAAAGGCCTATCATGGTGCCATTAACCAGCATAGAGTTAATGCCGTTTTTATAATCACCGTTTAATATTTGTCCGGAACCCGGAAGTATTAAACTGGCAATTAATGAAGCTGTTGCATTGCGATATTTTACCGCATTTAATTCTTTGTTTAATGCAGATAACCGAATACTATCTGTTTTGCTTAACAACGGGTAAAATGACTGAAAATAGGAAATAGCAAGGTTTCGATTTTGTTCCAGTACAAAAGCCAAACCTAAAAACAACATCCTTTTATAATACAACGAATCTTTTTGTTCACTTTCCGTGAAACTCGTATCAAGAACTTGAATGACCTCTTTTCCTTGTTTTTCTTTTAGCAGATAAAGTGCCGCTTTTAAACGATGGGTTAGGAGCATCGCTTCTTCCACGTGCTCAGTATTCGCTGCAATATTATAATGTCGGGCGGCATCAACAAAGTTTGCTTTTTTCTCAAACAACTCAGCCAGTTTTAAACTAGTAAAATAAGTAATGCTATCTGATTCGGAAAAAAACAATACCCTCTGATAAAGCGCTATTGCTTCAGTATATTTATACTCGCTTACCAGTTTAGTGGCCAAGCTGCACGTTTCATGAATTGTTTGGCCTAGGCTGATTTGCGCGCTAACGATTGAAATAACAATTAACAGCTGTTTTAACTTCATTTCTTATTAATTGAATGTGGTGTTGATTATATCGTTTTGCTGCATAGTACCCGCCATAGATATTACCCAAATAAAATACAGAAGCCGCTCCAACATATATCCAGCCATAAATACTGGTAACACCCTTTAATGCTAAACCACTAGCCGCCTGAAACCCCAATGCACCAACGGTAAAAAAAGTGACTAACCCATTTTTGGGTTGCTTAGCATAAACTTTGCCTAACCCAGGAATTATTGCCGACAAACCGGCAGCTAAACCCGGCCTTTTTAGTACCAAATTGCGGTACCGTTGCAATAATAGTTCAGGTGATGTACAGGTGAAGTATTGGGTATCGAGATGTATAATCCGATTTTTAGCACTGCTGGTATCTTGCTGGTAAATATCATAATAAAATGCAATCCAATTGCTATCTGCAATTAAACTTGTTTTGCTGCGATAAAGCTTATGTACCAAATCCGGCCAATCGTGGCTAAAACACATCATGATGGCATATTCGTTTGTTTGCTCAAAATCATTGCCATCCCTGAGGTATTTTTCTATTTCAAGTTTTAACAAGGATGGTTTACCGGCTTTCTCCATGCTGAGCAAAAACAGATAGGCAATGGTATCCGATTTACCAAACTCAGCTTCCATTCTTTTGAGCTCAGTTTGGGCCTTTAGGTATTCGTTAGTCTCAATAAGATGGTGAACGTATTGTATGCTTGAAGAAAAGCCAAAAATATCCTGAGCCTTAATGTTGTGATGATAACCAATTACTAACAGCACACCGATAATGGCATGCTTAATAATGGTCTTCATCATCAACTGGTTTATCATGTTCCGACCATTTGGTATAATAATCTGTTTCAAGGTTATTACACCTGCACAGCCTGTCGCTGGTTAGGAGCAAGGCTTTAGCAAACCCAAATTTACTTAAACAACGGCTGGCAAACTCAGAACAACTTGGTGAAAAGGTACAAGTATTACCATCTTGAGATGAAAGGAACTTTTTGTAAAAACCTAATAAGCGATGTGCGTATTTTTTTTCAGGGTACATTTTTTGTTTATCCTGAACATTGTGCGCTAATATTTCCAAATCGTTTGTAAATACGTTTTGCGCAATTAGTTTACTCAAACAACTAGCAAATAGCAGAATGAAGGTTAAAGTTACTTTTTTTGAAAAAATAGCATTCACAATACAAATCAAGTGTTTTTTTTGTATAATGCACCAAATATTTCTATCAACAATGAACCCTATTAAACTAGTTATTACTTTCAGCATTTTATTCTTGTGTACCCATGGTTTTGCGCAAAAAAAGAGCTCAAAAACATCCGGAAAAAAAAGCAATATCACCCGAGTTGTAGATAAAGATGGTAACGTATCATTGGAGTTTGATGTCTCTGAAACGGAAGGAGACAACAGGACAATGGCTTTGGGCAATGATGGCTTATTGGTGTATTATACCATTAAAGATAAAAAGGTAAAAAATGTAGTGACCTACGAACTGGTAAAATTTGATAAAGATTTAAATGAGGAGTACCGCACAACGTACGCTTTACCTGCCAAACATGGCCTCATATTTCACAAAGAAAATGACTCGAAAGTGTACTTTCTGATTGGGGAAACAAAAGCAGGTTCGATTAAGATTGGCTTTACAGGAGGTCCGACATTTGTTAAGAAATATACCATTGTTCGGTTCGACCCTTTAAAGAATGAATTTAAAAAGTTCGATGGCAATACCACATCAACGGATAAGGGTGCTTACATACAAGATTTTAATGTATCAAAGGACATTGCCTACATGAATATAAACAGGGGAAAATCTCCGGCAACAATAAGCAGTATTGTTTGTTTAAGCTACTGCGCCTGTTTTATTCCATTGCTATTTGGGGCTGCAAACCCTAACTTAAAGCCTGATTTAATTGTTCATGACTTAGAAAAGAAAGGGAAACAACGGATTATTAACTTAGGTTATGATGCAAGAAAGGGAAACTCCGGTGTTTTAGGCTCATCTCTTGACGACTCAACCGGCAATTACCATTTATTTATGAGCAATAGCCATAAAAAATTGCAAACTTTTTGGGTTAAAAGTGTGGGAACCGATGGAAAAATGACTAAGGATGTTGAGGTAAAACTCCCTCCTGATAAAAGTATTTCTGACCCCAAGATGGAGGTGATTGATGATAAAAAGTATTTGTTTGGCATATATAATGGCAAACAAAAAACTGTTGTAGTTACTGCTGCTGCTGCGCGAAATTTAACGGGTATTGCGAGCCAAGGCGTATTTTTCTCTGTTGTTTCTAACAATAAATTAGACAAAATTACTTTTACTCCTTATTCCAAACTCAAACTTAAATTGCCACTTAATAGAACTGAAAAGAAAAAGTTGGAAAAAAATAAAAAGAAAAATAAAGAAACCAGTCTTAACCTTCGCGTGCATTATCTTAAGCCACTGCAATATAACGATGAGATTATCTTAGTTGGGGAAATGTATTATGCTACTTTTCGCACAGAAGTATACTGGGATGCCAATGGCAGAATGAGGACAAGGCAAGTATTTGATGGTTGGGCTTTCACCCATATTTTGTTTACCGCGTATGATTTAAATGGGAACTTGCTTTGGAACCAAGCTATTGATTACAGCCGTCCGAAATCATATTTTATTTATGATAGGGTAAGAACCACATTATTGGATGAAGGGATAATAGAGGTAGTATACAATGATGGCGTATCAATTAAAACGGCCAAAGTAAGTAAAGATGGTGTAGAACAAGGTACACAAACGTATAAATTAGGTGGTACCAAATCGGGCGATAAAGTAACCGCTGCAGGAACTTCAGGCTCAGGTGCCGATGTGGTTTACTGGTATGATGATTTTTATTTGGCTAGTGGATTACAAGATATTAAAAACAAACAACTCAAAGGCAAAGACAAGAAACGAGAAATCTACTACATTAAGAAAATTGAAGTAGAATAGGGTGCTGATAATCTAATGAGTTTATGAAAACTGTTCGGTTTTTAATTATTACGGTATTGTTGGTTTGTGTCGTTTCAACATCATACAGCCAGTTTGCCGATTATAAGCCTCTTAGAAGCACAGGGGCTGTTCCTGAAGACTTTCTTCCAGATAAGGCTCAATACACAGGATTAACAGATGAGGTCAAAAGTAAAAAAGATAAAAAACTATTTGATCAATATGCCCAATCCAACGAGTACGCCATTGCCAATCAGTTAAATGGTGGTTATGTGTTATATGGAACGGAAGTAAACAAATACATCAATGCAGTTGCTGATAAGCTATTGGAATCTAACCCCGTTCTTCGTGCGAAGCTTCGCTTTTATGTGGTTCAGCATTCCTTAGTAAATGCTTACACGTATGGCAATGGTGCCATTATGGTAAACACCGGCCTAATTGCGCATCTAAAAAACGAAGCCCAGTTGGCTTTTATTCTTTCACATGAAATTGCCCATTACCTAAAAGAACATAGTTTTGACAGGTACACACTTACCAGAAAAATTGATAAAAAAAGTCGCGAAAATAGGGACTACTGGGAAGACGAAGGATTACTTGCTTACACCAGTTATAGCAAAGAGAAAGAAACAGAGGCCGATTTAGAGGGCTTTAAGCTATATTACCAATCTCAGTATGCCCTAAATGAAGCACAGGGAGTGTTTGATATGCTTTCCTATGGAAAACATCCATTTGATTCATTACCTGTTAAGAAGCAATTTTTCGAAGGTGCTTACTTGAAAATTCCAGCAAAGTATTTTTCTAATGAAATTTTTAAAGAAATTGATGTTTCAAGTGACGAAAACGAGAATGATACCTTTGATACACACCCAGCATTATACAAAAGGAAGCAACTTATTGGTGAAGAAGTGAGTTTGGTATCAAAACAGCCAGACCGAAAAGTATTTCTGGTTTCGGAAAGCGAATTCAATAAAATACGTGACATCTGTCGTTTTGAACTTTCCCGATTATTCTTGATAGAAAACAGCTATATTAATTCAATTTACAATACCTATTTACTGCTATCAAAATATCCAGACAACCAATACCTTTACAGTTGCCTCATTAAATCCATTTACTTCCTTCAGTTATATACCAACAACACTCATAAGCTTAGCGTTGTTAAAAATGCAAAAAAAATCGAGGGAGAGATTGCTAAAATCCATTTCCTTTTTAAAAATTTCAACAAAGAAGAATTAAATACTTGGAGTCTTCGTATGGCATGGGATATCCATTCTAAATATAGGGAGAATGACGAAATATGGCTATTTACCCAACAAATTACCAAAGAGTTTCAAAAAACCGTTTCCAAAAAAACAACCTTTTTTGCACCACTAAATGAATACAATGACTCCCTCATATCATCGTTTTACGTGGTAACAGAAAAGGATGTAATCAGTGACCAACAAAAAAAGAACAGGGGTAAAAAAATCAGCAAATTAAAGTTTACGTCTAAAGGAAATTTTTGTAAATACGCAATGCCTGATTACTTGAACAATGATGAATTTACAACCTCCTTTAAGCAATTAGCCGCAAGTATTCCTGATGATACAGAGGAGGATGAAACTGAAGAAAAAGAAACCAAAAAGGAAAGAAAAAAGAGAAAGAAGAAAGCATATGGGAATAGTGATGCTGAAGAACCAATTAACCGTGTCTTACTGGTAGATTTAGTAAATATTAAAGTAGATAACCGTAAAGAGGTTTCTGAGCAGTATAAGGCCATGAAAGCATCGAATAACCAACTTGCTGAACATGTTAAAAAATGTGCCGAACTGAATGGCATAACGGTTGAAACACTCCTGCCATTTAACATTTCATCTAACGATACCAGCTTAATGCCGGACAGGGGATTACTCAGAATGTTTTTAAACGAGCGTTTGCAGCATAACTCTGATGGTGAATATTACAGTTCCGATTACAAAACGCTTCAAGAAATCAGTAAAAAATACAATACCGAGTATATTGCCTTTATGTACAATGTGGCTATCATTGAGAAAAAAAATGTGGGAGAAGCATTAGTTTTCTTATTGATTACTGCCGCATACTTTCCGCCTAGTATTTTTGCCTCAATCTATAATTTATTTGAACCAGAAAAGAGCAGTCATTTAGGTTTAGTTGTTTATAATCTAAAAAGTGGTAAACTTCATTTCACCTCTTCTCGTTATTACAAAATGCATCTTAAGCGGGATTTTGCAAAAAGTGAGTTCTACAATTTATTTTATAGACTTAAAAAGAAACAAAGCAACTCTAATTCAACTTATTTGACACTTTAATTAACCAAAACATGAAGCTTAGAGTTACATTAACTGTTATTTTTCTAGCCAGTTTCATTTTTGTTTTTGCGCAAGAATCGTCAGGATATCTTGGGAAAAGAACTTTATTGGGCGTAACCACAACCCTTTCGCCAGCATTTGGCAATCTTTTGAGTTCAAGTGACTTTAACCAATTCAATACCAACAGAGATTTTTTATTACCTCCTCTTCGTATCGGGCTTTACGCAGCCTACGCAAATCAAGACTACAGCATGTGGCAACTTTCCATTTCTTACCAAAAGATGGAAGTGATGAGAAATGTTCAACTTGGTTATTCCTCGATAAATAATGAGATTATAAAAAGCCTCACCTCTAAAGCAATATTTATTACTGGAGGTAGAACTTGGTATTTGGGCGGCACAACCGCTCCATTAGGTAAATACTTTACATATAACCTAATAATGGCCATTGTTGATGCAGAAAAAGTAAATGCATCAACCAATAACACAACTAAGCTGGAAAGGAGATTTGATGCTGGATGTAATCTAATACTTGGTACTAGAAGAGCTATCACAAATCGGGTAATTATCGATCTAGGTATCGAGTATAACCTACTTATTGTTGGATGGGCCATAATGGATTCTTCTGACGCATTAGCTGATACTAATTTAACAAAGAACTTTCTTAATAACATCATGGGACTAAGAACCGGTATCTATTATTTGTTGTAGTTTTTGTCCCTAATAAACTTTGCAATTAACTACACCAACCGTTTTTCCTGCAACACTTTCCAAACCTCATCCTTGTAAGTGCTGCCTATTGCAATCAATTGGCCTTTTACTTTTATGCATTGGTTATCTATTTCAGCTACAAACTCCAAGTTTACGATATGCGACTTGTGCACGCGGATAAAATTAGGATAGGGTTTCAATTGGTCTTCGAAGTTTTTCATGGTACTGTGCACAGTTAATCGAACGTCATCAAACCACAACCGTACATAATCTTTCAGTCCTTCAACCAACCATAACTTGGTTAGGTCAACCTTCACCCATTTGCCTTCGGTACGCACAAACATGAGCCTATCTTGAGCGGAAGCCGCAGATGGGTTTACAGAAATATTCTCTGTTTCTTGTAACAACTGCTTTGCCTTGTAAATTGCTTTTAAAAACCGTTCAAATGGAATGGGCTTAAGCAAATAATCAACCGCGTTTAACTCATAGCTAGCCACAGCATACTCGTGATAAGCTGTGGTAAAAATAACCAATGGTGGGCTTTTTAGCGTTTTTAAAAAGTCCATTCCGTTAATTTCAGGCATGTTAATATCAAGCAACAACAAGTCCACCTTTTCTTTATTTAACAAGGCAAATGCTTCCAAGGCATTGCTGCAAACACCCACCAATGTTGCCTCCTCCACTTTCTCCAAATAGGTTTGCAAAATATCTCTGGCCAAGGGCTCATCATCAACAATAACTGCTTTTATTTTCATGCCAATTGTATATGGAGTTCAAGTATATAATAATTTCCTTCAACCAGGGTGGTAAGGTTATGCTTTTTCGGATAAAGAAGTTCTAAACGCTTCTTTAAATTGGTTAAGCCTATACCACCTGATAACTCGTTAGGCTTGTTTGCCACAAAACTATTTTTGGCATAAATGCTTAACTCATTATGTGCAAGGTGAAATTTAAAATCTATCTCGGCATCATGAATGGATCGGCTATGCTTAAAAATATTCTCTAGCACCGGCAACCACAACAATGGCGGTATTTGAGAGGGGGCATCCGTTTGAATGGAAAAATGTAATTGCTCTTTATTATTTAACCGCAACAGTTCCACATCAATATAAGCTTGCATCATTTCCTTTTCCGTTTCAATTGAAATGAGGGTAACGTTGGATTCATACAAAATATAGCGTAGAATAGACGACAACTTAAGAATAATTTCCGGTGCTAAATCCGACTTTTTTAATGCAAGGGCATATAAATTATTAAAGGTATTGAACAAAAAATGTGGGTTAATTTGGTTCTTTAAAAAGTTTAACTCCGTTTCAATTTGCTTTTTCTCCACTGCTGCAATTTTTTGTTCTTTGCTGGCATAATCATTCAGATACCATAGTAGTGTAAAGGAAAATACCCATTCTACTATTGTCCACATGTAAGTTTGAAAGCCTTTATCACCAATTATCCCACCAAGGGTAATGTTTGTTGAAACCGGAGAAGATACTACGCTAACCTGAATGATAGGGATATCCGGATAATGAATGACCAATAACTTAACCAGAAAAACGTATAAAATACTAGAAGTAAAAACAAGCGGTAATATGATTGCGAAGTACTGTCCATACTTCTTCTTACTCAGCAATACCGGAACAAAATACAGGTTATTGGCATAAGCAAGTGTCGCGAAAATGAGCAAACCCAAGGTTAAAAAAAGTACTTCAAGCCCACTGTTGAGCAAGGTGTATTTTGTGCCGGCAAAAATCAACCAAAACAAGATATTACGAAACAACCTTGTTTTTAAAAAGCGAACCACCTCTTTGATTATTTTAATCATTTTCCGAATTTAGCTTGGTAAACAATAATAGTTGGAAGTGTTCGATAAAACCATGGATTTTTTAGATAAAACAACTGGTCTAAAATATGATTAACTTGGTCTATTCTTAAAAATGATAATGACCATACCTCCTATTTTTGACCAAAAATAAATCAGCTATGAAAAAAATAATTTACACATTAATGCTTTCCCTGATCATGGGAACACAGCTTACTGTTAGTGCCCAACTATCAACGGCTTTTACCAATAGGTTGCAAGTGGTAATGGATAGTGTATGTGCTAAAATCAACCTAAAAGGTGCTTCTGTAGCTGTTTCCGTACCTAACGCAGGCGTTTGGAAAGGAACTTATGGCATCTCATCCACTGATAATCCTGTAAAATCAGATATGTTATTTGGCATAGGCAGCAATACCAAAACCATTATGGCTGCTTTGGCATTAAAACTGCAAGAAAACAACTTGTTTAGCTTGGACGATTCTATTGGAAAATGGATCATCAACAAACCAAATATTAACGGGCAAGCCACCATCAGGCAAATGCTGAACCACACCAGTGGTATATTTAGCTATACAGAACACCCCAATTTTTTTGCATCCATCAACACCGATCCTTTTAAAGTTTGGAAACTGGAAGACATTTACCCATTTGTAAATGCACCTGAATTTGCACCTGGCACAAATTGGAGTTACTCCAACACCAATTATACACTCATGGGTATTATTATCGAGAAAGTTACCAATAAACCCATTCAAGATGTTTTGCAAGAGTACATATTTACGCCAAATGGCTTAACCCAAACTTTTTATTACCCGCAGCAAATACCAACCTTAGAAATTGCCAACCCATGGTCAACTGGTGTAGGCAGACCGTATTTGGCCAATATGAATGAAATACCCAATTGGTCAATGTATGCCCTGCATAGTTCTGCCTCAACCGCAGGAGGTATTTTGCAAACTGCAGAAGACAATGTAAAATTTTGGGACAGGCTTATTTCAGGTAAGATGATTAATGAGGCTTCATTAAAACAAATGAAAACTTACGTGAATATAGGCGGAAGAGATGGTTACGGATTGGGGATGTTTTTTTACAGCAGGGCATTAAACCAACGCAGTTTTTATTCGCATGGCGGAACGTTTATTGGATACATTAATGAAAACATGGTGGATACCACTTCGGGCATTGTGATTTCTGTACTCACCAACCAAGACAGCATTAGCAACAATACCTTAATTGGGCGAGTAATTGCCGCCTTGCACAAAGTAACTTTGCAAACACCAGCCACAGGTATAAAAGAATCTGTTTATAACAACAAAACTTTTAGCGTTTATCCAAATCCAGCCCATGAAAAAATTACCATTGTACAAGAAAAAGGGGAAACTGCTACATCGGTTGATATGATTGACCTAACAGGCAGGTTGGTAAAAAGCGAAATGTTATCAGGCAGTACTTTATCAGTGGAAGATATTACAGCAGGTTTATACACCCTGCACCTGAAAAATAACAAAGGCGAATTGCTGCATGTGCAGAAAATACAGGTGGTGCGGTAGGTTAATAAAGCAACCTCTTTATTCGAAACCATTAAAAAGCCCCGAACCAAATTTTGGCTCGGGGCTTTTTAATATTCTCTTCAGTAGATTTATTACCTGTCATTAAAACGCTGCCTTCGCCTCTTTGTCTTTCAGTCTTTCTTTAATATCCAGGCGGTGCTTGCGGGCGGTGTCAATGGCAATATCATAACCTGCATCTGCATGGCGAATAACGCCCATGGCAGGGTCGTTGTGCAATACGCGTTTTAACCTGCGTGCAGCTTCGGGTGTGCCATCAGCTACAATTACCATTCCGGCATGTATACTGTAACCCATGCCTACCCCACCACCATGATGAAGAGATACCCAACTGGCTCCTCCGGCTGTATTAATTAATGCATTTAACACCGGCCAATCTGCCACGGCATCACTTCCATCTTTCATGGCTTCGGTTTCGCGGTTGGGTGATGCCACTGATCCGGTATCCAAATGGTCGCGGCCAATTACAATAGGGCCTTTTACTTTGCCTGTGCGCACCAACTCATTAAACGCCAATGCCGCTTTTTCTCTGTCGCCCTGCCCTATCCAGCAAATGCGGGCAGGTAACCCTTGGAATGCAATGCGCTCACGAGCCATGTCCAACCAGCGGTGCAAGGAAGTATTTTCAGGAAACAACTCTTTCATCACCTGATCGGTAACGTAAATATCATTGGGGTCGCCACTTAACGCTACCCAACGGAAAGGCCCTTTACCCTCACAAAACAACGGACGAATGTAAGCAGGCACAAAACCCGGGAATGCAAACGCATTTTCAACATGGCGTTGGTCTTTGGCTTGTCCGCGCAAGTTATTGCCATAATCAAAGGTAATGGCTCCTCGTTTTTGCAACTCCAACATCAGCTTCACATGGTGCGCCATGGTATCTAGCGATTTTTCTACATACTTATCGGGCTCCACTTTGCGCATACGATCAGCAACCTCTTCGGCAATTCCTTCAGGATAGTAACCATTTAATGGGTCATGTGCAGAGGTTTGGTCGGTAAGCAAATCAGGAGTAATGTTGCGCTCAATTAAACGTTCCAACAAATCAATTACATTACAAACCACCCCAATAGATAAACGCCTGCCTTCGGCTTTGGCTTGCAAAGCCATATCAATAGCTTGGTCAATATCGCGGCTCATTACATCTAAGTAACGGGTTTCAATGCGTTTTTTAATGCGCCACTCCACCATTTCCGCTGCCAAACAAACGCCATCACACATGGTAACAGCCAAAGGCTGTGCGCCACCCATTCCACCTAATCCGGCAGTAACGGACAACGTACCTTTTAATGTGCCTCCAAAATGCTGGCGGGCTGCCTCTGCAAAAGTTTCATAAGTTCCTTGTACGATACCTTGCGAACCAATATAAATCCAACTCCCGGCCGTCATTTGGCCATACATCATCAATCCTTTTTTATCCAATTCATGAAAGGTTTCCCAGTTGGCCCACTTGGGCACCAACATGCTGTTTGAAATAATTACCCTTGGCGCATCAGCATGTGTGGGTAAAATAGCAACAGGTTTGCCACTTTGAATAATCAACGTTTCATCCTCCTCCAAATCCTGCAACGCCTTTACAATTAAATCAAAACTTTCCCAGTTACGGGCTGCTTTTCCAATACCCCCATATACCACCAAATCTTCCGGCCTTTCAGCCACATCAGGGTCTAAGTTATTGTGTAACATACGCAGGGCAGCTTCTTGTACCCAGCCTTTGCAACTTAGTTTGTTTCCAGTTGCTGCATGCAATTCTCTTCTTGGCATTTTTAATCTAATTTTCAGGCAAAAGTAATCTTTAACTCTTGTCCTCAAAAAGGGTACATCACGATTCGATGCGCTGGTGCTCCATTTGAATAAAAACAAACAAGTTATTCACAACTATAAATTAGTGTCCTAATGTTTATGTGATAAAGCTCATTTTTTTAATGCCATTTTTATGTGCACCAAAAAACCAAACAAATTAACTTTATAAAAATTAAACGGAATTTTATAAAAATAAAAAAAATGCCAACTTCATTTTGTAGCGATTTTTTTTACTCATATTTTGTTTATTTCAATTTTACTTTAATTTTAAATTAAATTTTACACATCTCCACTTAACTAAATACTAAATTTAAAACTATGAGAAAACTTCTACAATTAGCTTTAGTGTCATGTCTGATTTTGCTAGGCGGAGTGGCTGTAGCCCAAACGCCTCAGTTTATTTCAACCAATTTAACAGGAGGCGCAAACTCCATTCCTTTTAATTTTGCTTCAAACAAAGCCCAGTTTTTGTATGACCCCAACGCCTTCCCGGGAGCTTTCCCAGGCTTAATTACCAAAGTTTGGGTAAGACCTTCAAGTTCCTTTACTGGTTCATTAACCAATTTTGAAATTAAACTTGGTCAAACCACTGCAACGGCTTTAGCTATTGGGCCTTATATTACCAATATGCAAACTTGCTTTACCGCTGCAAGTTTTCCGGTTAGTACCGTGGCCAATAACTGGTTTGAGTTTACATTAACCACCCCGTTTATGTACAATCCTTCACAATCTTTAGTGATAGAGTATTCGATGAACAGTACCACGGGGTTCACTATTAACCAAACAACTCCTGGTGGTGGAAACAAAAGAGCATGGAGTGCAAATGGTTTGCCTAGCTCAACAGGTTCAGACGGGTTACAACCCGCAGCAGGAATTAATGTGATTTTGGCCTCTGGAAACGATGCCGGTGTAGATGCTTTCCTATCACCTTTGGTGTACTCAACTGGTAATAATAGTGTACAGGCGCGTATTAAAAACTTTGGATTAAACCAGGTTGCTAACGTTGACGTGAATTGGTCAATAAATAATGTCCCTCAAACTCCATACGTTCATACTTCAATCCTTGACACCCTTAATGGTGTTGGTAGTCAAACCGCCAATGTTACTTTAGGCACTGTTAATTTACAACCTAATATTATTTACACGCTTAAGGCATGGACTTCAATGCCAAATGGGGTTATTGATACAAGCAGGTTTAACGATACATTAGTTAGGCTGATTAGATCACCTTTAAATGGTACATTTACGGTTGGAGCAACAGGTGATTTTTTAACCCTTAAGGATGCCATCAACATATTAAATAATTCCGGCATATCAGGCCCGGTAACCTTTGAACTGATTGACAACCTGTATAGCACACAAACAGGAGAAACCTTTCCATTAACCATTGGCAATTACTCCGGAATGGATGCCAGTAGACCCGTTACATTTAGGCCAAGTTCAACTTCAACCCCATTGATTATTGACAGCAATGCAAACCACATTTTTATTTTAGATGGGGCCAAGTATGTAACTTTTGATGGCAGGCAATCGCCAACAGATGTAAACAAAAACATCACGATTGAAAACAGGAGCAGAGGTATCAATGCCGGAGTAGTTCGCTACATCAATGATGCCATCGGTTGTTCGATGCGCAATTGCATCATTAGAGGTAGTAACAATACCACCAACGCTACCGCGCAACCAGTAATTGGCTTGGTTAGTATAGGTGGTACCAACAGAACTGTACCTTTTGGCAATGATAGCATCACCATTTTTAATAATACGTTTGCCCAATCAAATGGTTTGGTTTATTCGCATGCTTTGGTAGTTGACGGACAAAATATCACTGCACAAAACGATGTGATTAATATTGATTCTAACTGGTTTCAAGGATTTGGCTTTAATGGGGTATTGGTAACCACCAGTGCCTCAAACTTTGGTAACGGCAGTTATTTTAATATCAGGGGTAACAGCTTTTATGACACAGCACAAACAGTAGGTACGAGTGTTACCACAGCTATTACAGCCATCAACTTTATTCCTGCTTCAAACTCCGGTTCTAATTTTAATGTAATTGATGGAAACTTTATTGGAGGCAAAGAGCCTTTTGCCGGTGGTATCGTTCAGGCAACTGGACAATCCAAATGGGAATTTTCGGCAACTCGCACAACGGGTGCCTTTACAGGCATATCCACTTCAGTTGGAACCTTAAGCGGTGTAAGCATTACTAGAAACGTGATTCGCAATATTTGGTTATACTCAACAGGTAGTTATGTTGTAACCGGTATTGCGCATACTGTAGGAAATGCCACAATTGGTGGCAGCCCGGGCATGGGTAACCAAATTGGCATGCAGG
>RDYC01000439.1 GCA_004293295.1 Bacteroidota bacterium | reverse complement strand
ACAAGGCTATTTTATCGCTGATAAGAAAATTGGCGCCTAAGCCCAGGTTAATCATAGCTCCTGATAAAGACTCCGGTTCCAATCTGCTATAATTGTAGAGGGTTCTATCGTAATTTCCGTAGGTTTCAGTCAATTTAGCAAATGTTAGTCCTACGCCAAATAATCCATATAAACCGAAAGATTCTTCCATATCGCCAACCAAGTACCTGTGGTAATCTATAGAAACATTGTGGAAAGAAACCTTTTGCTCCACCTCAATAGTTACGCTGCCCGGAACGGTGGTAGAACTAGCGGCCCTGGCATTGTCGGTGTAAGTGCTTGTAACAGGGAGCTGGCTATTATAACCCACTACAATGGCATTTTTTTCATCTAAAAAGTAGTTTCCTCTTATGTTATAAGATAAACTGCTCCCGAGTGATGCGTGGGTGGTTAATCCTACACCGGCACCAAAGCTCAGGTTTTCTTTTTCAATAAGTTGTGCTGTAGCACGATTAACCAAAGAGCTGCCTAATAAAAGAGCTCCTAGCATGGTTTTGTTTAAAATGTTATTCATTACTTGTTATAAATTAAGGTTCATACAATGATAGAAAAAAGTACGTAAAACCCAAATTGGTTTTTCCTTGGTAATATGCCCCTTGAACCTAAACCATCAATTCGCCAATTCCGCCTGATATTTAGGGCCTTGCGCAGCAGTCGGGGCTTTAATAACTTGTTTGTGGTAATGATGGGTGAATAAACAACCAGGGCGCAAATTTTTTAGGCAAGGGGAATGTAAAACCTGATTTGGGTTGATGTTATGGGAGGCGTTGGTTATTGGTTGATTAGTTATTAGTTTGTAAGGTTTCCCGATTCGCTTTGCTCTCGGGATTAATTCGCCTACATTTTTCTGCGAAAAATCTGTCTCATTTAATTGGTTATAAGTTATTGGCTTGCGTGGTTAGTTGAGGGTAAATTTAACTGGTTGGGTGATTGTTATTTTTGAAATCTGACCTTCTTTTTTTGCTGGAATCCAATTATTTGTAATCATGCGCATAGCCTCTAATGCAGATTCTCCAAAAAAGTCATGTGTGGCATACAATAATTTAATATTGGACAGTGTGCCATCAGATTCTACGGTGTAAGAAATAATGGCTTTCCCTTGTATTCCTCGCATTCTGGCATGTTCCGGATAAACAATATATTTTGATATAAACTCAGGCTGATAGAATGAGGTCAATCCATCTATGATGGGATATACGATACTAGGATAGTAGGCGGTATCCTCCCCATTTTTTTTGAAACATTGCCCATTTCGCCATTCCCCTTTGCGGTTGTAGTAATCCTTTCGTTTGATTTCCCCGGTTTCATAATAAGTGATGCCAGTTCTGATTTCCTCATTTTCATATTTCTTCTGTTCATAGCATGCCCCTGATGGATAATAGCTGATACTTTCCAATAAAGTATCCTGTCGGAATATATATTTGCTTAACAGCCTCAAACCAACGCTGTCCATATAAAAATAGTCAGTATCATTTGCACGTTTGCCGTTCTCGTAAACGGATAATCGTTTTAAGTTTCCACTTTCATAATACCAGGTGAATTTGCCATGCATAGTTTTCATTTTTTTGTCCTTGTAAAAACCATTCATTTGTAATTTTCCATTACTCTTGAAGTAGTCATTCACCTCATAAATCTTGTCTTTCTTACTAATTAGCCGGTAATAGGTAGCAGCCCCCTTTTTACACTCATCCCACTCATAATTAAGGAATATGGTATCTTGTGCAATGGAGTGGAAGCTAATGAACATAAAAATAAAACCTAAGAGTTTTTTCATGGCTGCGAATATAATGGCCCCACCTATTTTTTTCCAATTTCTTGCCCCGTTACAAACAGTTGCAAAAGTTTCATACCCAAAAAAGGGGGGGGGAGAAAGTCCCCCCGTTTTAGAAAAAAGAGTATTTACCCTATGAAAAAAGGGTATTTCTACTCTTGATTTGAACAAAGGTTTGGGGTAGGTTTGTAAAAAGGGTTTTAGCCATGCCATTTAA
>RDYC01000438.1 GCA_004293295.1 Bacteroidota bacterium | reverse complement strand
TAGGACAAAAAGAACGTACCACCCAAAACTGAATTATACAATGAGCAACGAAATAAATAAGGTACAGCCCATAGCCAGCGACATAAGATCAATGATAGAGCAAAGCAGGCAAAATGTAGCTTTAGCGGTAAATGCTGAGATTACTTTATTGTATTGGAAAGTGGGCAAACGTATCAATGATGAAATTTTGGGCAATGAACGGGCCGAATATGGCAAGCAGATTGTGCAAACACTGTCTGCGCAATTAGAAAAGGAATACGGTAAAGGATGGAGTGAAAAACAATTAAGGCATTGCATGCAATTTGCTCTTGTTTTTACTGATGAGCAAATTGTCTCTGCATTGCGGAGACAATTAAGTTGGACACACTTAAAGTCCATAATCTATATGGAAGACCCATTAAAACGCGACTTTTACATAGAAATGTGCAAACTCGAAAAATGGTCTTCTCGCCAATTACAAGAACGCATACAATCAATGTTGTATGAGCGAACTGCCATTAGCAAAAAGCCAGAATTAACTATACAAACCGATTTAGAACAACTTAAAACCGAACAAAAACTAAATCCTGACTTGGTTTTTAGAGACCCTTATTTTCTAGATTTCTTAGGATTGTCTGATATGTACTCCGAAAAAGATTTGGAAACAAGTATCATAGCCGAGTTACAACGTTTTATCATTGAATTGGGCAGCGATTTTGCATTTATGGCTCGTCAAAAGAGAATTACAATTGATAACCGAGATTATTATATTGATTTGCTTTTTTACCACCGAAGACTTAAGTGCCTAGTAGCAATTGATTTGAAAATTGGTGAATTTGAAGCCAGCTATAAAGGACAAATGGAACTGTATTTACGCTATCTTGAAAAATATGAGCAAGTAGAAGGTGAAAATACCCCAATAGGATTAATTCTTTGCACAGGTAAAAATGAAGAGCATGTTGAATTGATGCAGTTGGATAAAAGTAATATTCGAGTAGCAGATTATTTAACCGTATTGCCATCTCAAAAGGTATTGCAGGAAAAACTTCACAAAGCGGTTGAGATTGCACAACAAAAACTAAATGCAAAAAGCAATGAGTAAAGTAGGACAAATAGAACGTGACACTCAAAACCGTATTGTACAATTGTTTAAAGAGCAACTGCACTATGCATATTTGGGCAATTGGGAAGAACGTGAAGGCAACAGCAATATTGAAGAAACAGCATTGCGGAAATTTCTGCAAACCAAGTATAGCAATGAACTGATAACTAAAGCTATTTTTGCTTTAAAGAAAGAAGCCAACATCAACACTAACGATGACCTTTATACAGCCAATAAAGAAGTTTATTCCATGCTTCGCTACGGCACATCAAAAAAGGTAGATTCCATCAAAAGGCCCGAACACGTTGATTTTATAGATTGGGAAAATCCACTCAACAACCACTTTGCCATTGCTGAAGAAGTAACCATTAAAGGAGCAAAAGAACGCAGACCGGATATTGTTTTGTATATCAACGGCATTGCCATAGGTGTTTTGGAGTTAAAAAAAGCCAGTGTTTCAGCCAGCGAAGGCATTCGACAAAATATCAGCAATCAGTTGCATCTTTTTAATAAACCATTCTTTACCACCATTCAACTGGTAATGGCGGGCAACGATAGCAATGGGTTGTACTACGGAACAACCAAAACGGAAGAAAAGTATTTTCTGAAATGGAAAGAAGATAATGATATATATAATCCTGATGAAATACAGTTAGACAAACACATTCTACAGTTTTGCAACAAGGAACGCTTACTGGAAATCATTCACAACTTTGTGATTTTTGATTTTGGCACAAAGAAATTATGTCGCCCCAATCAGTATTTTGGCATCAAGGAAGCACAAAAATACCTTGCTAAAAAAGAAGGCGGTATCATTTGGCATACACAAGGAAGCGGAAAAAGTTTAACAATGGTGTGGTTGGCCAAATGGATTTTAGAAAATAATCCCAAAGCACGCCTGTTAATTATTACCGACCGAACTGAATTAGACGAACAGATTGAAGGTGTTTTTTTAGGTGTGGGTG
>RDYC01000437.1 GCA_004293295.1 Bacteroidota bacterium | reverse complement strand
TTGCAATAGTTCGTGGGTTGGGAGATAGGTACAACATGGGCTTTTTAAATGGGGCTCCTTTGCCTAGTTCAGAAAGTGATCGCAAAGCATTTTCGTTAGATATTATCCCTGCCGCAGTATTAGATAATATGGTTATTACAAAAACTGCAACTCCCGATATGCCTGGCGATTTTGCCGGTGGGTTTATTCAGATTAATACCAAAGATATTCCTGATGAGAATCAAACAAATGTTCAACTCGCCTTTGGGACACATTCTTTAACAACATTTAAGCAAACACAAAACTTTGGTTTAGGATCGCGTGACTTTTTAGGTTACGATGCAGGAAAAAGAGGTGTTCCGACTAATTTACCAAACACCGAACAAATGAAAGCAGAGGGTTCCGCTGGTGAAAATGATAAATTGGCCGGGTATATGCGAGAATCAAATAACAATTTTACACCAGAAAATGTAAACTCAACTCGACCTAATATCAGTTTTCAGGCATCAACTTCAAAGCGTTGGAAGAGCAAAAAAAATGAGTTTGGATTTCTTGGCTCTGTTACATACAATAACAACATTAGGTATACACCATTTACCATTACCAGTTTAACAGGTATCAATACTGAAACCGAAGCAAATCCTGAAAAATTTGATGGTCAAACCTTAAATTATAGTTCCACTAAAAATACCGTAATGTTAGGAGGTTTGGCTAACTTCAGTCTTAAAATAGGTAGGAATAGTAAAATTTATTTTAAAAATTTAATCACCCAAATCGGTGAAGATCAGGCAACGTTGAGAACTGGAAGAAGAATAAGAGGTGTTGCCAACCCATTTGATAACCAAGAAGAAAGTCGCTTTAATCATTATATCTCCCAATACCAAGAAAGTAGAATGTTAAGTTCACAGTTGGGTGGAGAGCATTTCTTACCTGGGCTAAAGGTAAAGATACACTATGTGTTAGGGTACAATAACATCGAACGTAATATGCCTGATTTTAGAAGATTATTCTATCAGGCTGACAGGAACCAATCAGCGGTTTTTGGAAACTCACAAGCTCAAATTTTAGATAATGCAAGTGGATTTTCTGTTGCCAATAGTGGTCGTTTCACTTCTAAACTTACTGAGCAAAGTTACAGTGCAAATTATAACTTAACGGTTCCGGTTAAAATGTTTAAGAAAACAGATGTAAAAGTTGGTGGTATGCATTTTATGCGTGACAGAACCTTTAATGCAAGAAACTTCTTGTATTCATTTAACAGCGGAAGTCCTAACTGGAGCGAAGATAAAAAGGAATTACCTGTTCAAGACATATTTAATAATAACAATATTAATAGCGGTGGCTTTTTTCAAAAAGATGCAACCCAGCCCTTCGATTCTTACACCGCGAGTTCAGCTTTGCATGCGGGATATCTAATGCTAGACCAAAAAGTTATTTCAAGACTTCGGTTAATTTATGGAGTTCGTTTGGAAAACTTTAATCAAAAACTCAATTCATTTGATAATGGTGGTGCTCCAGTATCTGTTAATACAACAGTTTTAGATGTATTACCTTCTGTTAACCTTATTTATGAGCTTACTGAGAAGCAAAACTTACGCGCTGGATATGCAAAAACAGTTTCGCGTCCTGAGTTTAGAGAGTTTGCACCACTTGCCTTTTTCGAAGTAAACTATAACGGTATCATTACCGGTAATCAAAATTTAACTCGTGCAAAAATTGATAACTATGATTTAAAATGGGAATTTTACCCATCAGCGGGCCAAACCATTTCAATAAATCCATTTTATAAAAGTTTTGTAAATCCTGTAGAAATGACTGTAAATCCTCAACAAGATAATTTTGGATTCAGTTATGCCAACGCTGCTTCTGCCCAAAACTATGGTGTTGAATTTGAAGTAAGATTATCACTTGCTCGTTTAGATAAATTAATGGGCACTGGTTTTATGAAATACATAACAATGTTCTCAAACTATGCAATTATCAGATCAGATGTGAACATAGGTTCAGCAGCAGGAGGGGCAGTAACCAGCCGTCCATTACAAGGACAATCTCCTTATGTGTTTAATGCTGGTATTA
>RDYC01000436.1 GCA_004293295.1 Bacteroidota bacterium | reverse complement strand
ACCATTGCTCACTTCATGCTGGTACATGTAAAAGGAATCAATTTTTGCGAATGCTGTTATGCTAACATCTAGCATATCATCACTTTCATCAACTAAGCGGCCTATGGAACCTTTCGGGACTAGCATCAACGATTTTTCAAGTTTCTTTATATTAAACGCCTTATCATTGTTGTGGTTGCCGGAAAAAGAGAAGAGGGTTGCTAAAATTAGCAACACGCAGATTGTTTTTGTAATGCCAATCATTTTCATAGGTATTTATGGATTAGTAACGCATCAATGGTTAAATAATTGTTTGGTTGTCTGGTTGTGTAATTTGTTAAGAAGTGAGACAAGAAACATTAACATGTCTCATCAATAATATCTTGCTTAAACTCTGCAATCAGTTTTTTCATTTGTTTCAACTGTTTAATCTTATCATCAATGGATGCGAGTTTTTCATCCAATATGCCAACCTTTTTTTCAATGGTAAATTTTTTATTATACCAAGCTTCAATCAGTTGTCCAATTTCGCTGATGGTAAACCCAACGGCTTTTGCAAAACCAATCAGTTCCAGTTTTTCAACAGCCTCTTCATCATAATGGAAATAGTTATTCGATTTTACATCGGCTTTGCGTTTACCTTTAATCAGCCCGGATTTTTCATAAAAACGAATGGTATGGGCAGTAACCCCGGTTTTTTTAGCAAGTTCATTTATTAGCATGCACAAATTTAACTGAAGTAAAAATAAATTACAAGTATAGACTATACTCTAATGTTGTTGGTTAAAACAATACCTATTACTTTTGCCAAAAAAAAACAAGTAATATGGCAATTGCATTAATTACGGGTGCATCCAATGGTATCGGATTGGAGTTGGCAAAAATCCACGCCTCAAAAGGTGACAACCTTATTTTGGTTGCAAGAAATGTAACCAAATTAAATGAGCTAAAACAAAGTTGGGAGAAACAGTACAAGGTTGCTGTTCATACCATCGAAAAAGATTTATCGAAACCAAATGCTGCCCGGGAAGTGTATGATGAAACCATTGCCAAAGGGTTACAAGTTGATTATTTAATTAACAATGCCGGGTTTGGTGATTTTGGGTTGTTTTACCAAACAGACTGGAATAAGGAATTGCAAATGATTAACTTAAACATTACCACGCTAACTCAGTTTACCAAACTGTATTTACAAGATATGGTAAAACGTAGGTCGGGTAAAATTATGAACGTAGCTTCAACAGCCGCTTTTCAATCCGGCCCAACCATGGCTGTTTATTATGCCACCAAAGCCTATGTGTTAAGTTTTTCAGAAGCAATAGATAATGAGGTTCGTGATAAAGGAATTACGGTTACGGCACTATGCCCCGGAGCAACAGAAAGCGGTTTTCAAGCTGCGGCTGCCATGGAAGAAAGTGCATTGGTAAAAGGCAAAAAGTTGCCAACATCACAAGAGGTTGCTGAATATGGATACAAGTCTATGATGAAAGGTAAAACAGTAGCCATACATGGTTTGATGAATTATATCATGGCCAACTCTGTGCGGTTTTTACCAAGAAGCATTGTGGTTAAGGTTACCCGTAAAATTCAAGATAAAGCACATTAGTGATAAACTACGGGCTGAATACTGGACGCTTTTGCGATAATAAATCAGGATAACTGGCAATTCGGTAATAAAAAGTAAAATGTTTAGTTTGTTAGTTGATGTACCAGACAAATAAGCGACATTGCAACTTTGGAACTAGACTATATTCATCGGTACAATGCATTTGGGGAAAATATTGTTCGCCTGTATCATTTTAATGCAATTGAAGCAACAAAGCTGAGCCAACTGATTAAACAAACCTTGTTGGTTGATAAAGGCGAGTTAGATTTAACCACCGTTGATTTTATTACACCACGCAATTGTAAATTGGTGTTGCGCATTTCTGCCACGGATGAAGGCATTTTAACCAAAGACGGTATTCACTTTTTCTGCAACCTTACATTAAAAGGATATGAGTTGATGCTGGCTGCTATGGCCTCATTTTGTGTAAAAGAAAGCAAGGGTTACCAATGGTTATATGAAGCTGATAATCCAATAGATTTTTTATTTTCTCCTGC
>RDYC01000192.1 GCA_004293295.1 Bacteroidota bacterium | reverse complement strand
ATCGGATGTTTCCCCAAGATGGTTTGGGTGCTGGTGCTTTTACGGTATTGTTTAAAAATATGGTAATGGTGAGTATACAGGGTAAAGCTAGAAACAACCATTGTTTAATAATGGGCCTTGAGTGTTTATATTTGAGGTAAAAGTAAAACAAGAAACCATATACCCCAATCATTCCATAATCAATCAATCGCCAAGTGGTAATCATTAAAGCTTTTACATAGGTTGTTATTCCATTTAGCTCATTAACATCAGAATAGTCTGGAGAAATGAGCCACCAACCAGCATGATGGTGATGCACAACCAACCATCCACCAAAAAATAAGAAGGGGGTGGCATATACCCAAAAATGTTTGATACCCCAATTCAGGATAGTTTTTTCTTTTTTATTCGCCAGATGAAAACAGGCCAATGAAAGTAAAAGAAACATGGATTGAAGATGCGTTAAGCTCATTAGCGTGGCAAAGACAGAGGTGCTCCATTTATTGCCAGTATAAACACCTTTAACGGACAACAGGAAAAAACTCATTAAAATCATGGTGTTTAGCATCATGGCACTTTGTGCCAAGTAAGTAGCAAAACAAAGAAGGGTAATTAAGGCTACGTTACAAGTTGGTGTTGAAAGAAAAACAGAGGCAAGTTTTTTAAAGGCATATGCAAAAAGGAGTGCGCATGAACAACTAAATGCATGAGCAACCCAGAGGTGCATCCCGAATACTTTCCAAAGTGCAGCTAGCAACCAGGGGTAAAGAGTAGGATGGCCCGGATCTTTTATTGTTGGATAAAAAACAGTAAGTAGGTTGTTATTATAAATATGGTGAGCCGCTTGCGCGGTAGAAGAGATGGCATCACCAAAAAAGGGATCGTTACGAACAATAACAAATACAATACATTGATACAATACTGCTATAACAAAGAAGTAAGGGCTGTGTAGGATTTTTTTTCCTAAACTAAGCATGTTCTGCTATTGTGTTTTGTGTAACTGAAGCGTAAACAACCTCATATTGAGGGACTATTCGGTCAATATGAAACTCTAATGCGCGTTTTTTGGCAGCCGATTTAAATTGTTTAAGCAAATCTTCGTTGCCTAATAGATAAATGGCTTTTTCAGCCATGTGTTTTACATCACCTACGTTGCATAAGTAACCGGTTTCTCCATCAATATTCAGTTCCGGAATGCCTCCTGCATTGCTGCTAATAACCGGCACCTCGCAAGCCATCGCTTCTAAGGCTGCTAAGCCAAAACTTTCGGTTTCGCTTGGCATAATAAATAAGTCGCAAACAGAAAGAATCTCTTCTACAGGATCTTGTTTTCCTAAAAAAATAATCTGATCGCACAATTGCATTTCTCTGCACAACATTTCTATGTTTTGTCTTTCCGGCCCATCGCCTACTAATATTAATTTAGAGGGAATTTTTTTTGATACGATTCCAAATGTTTTTACCACATCCTCTACCCGCTTCACTTTCCTAAAATTACTGGTATGCACTAGTAGCTTCTCTCCCTGCGAAGAGAGTGCTTTTTTAAAATGTTCTCTAGGCTTTTTGCTGAAACGTTCAAAGTCAATAAAGTTTGGGATAACCTTTATGTCTTTAGTAATTTTAAAATGCTTATAAGTATCTTGTTTTAATGAGTCAGAAACAGAAGTAATGGCATCAGATTGGTTTAATGAATAAGTAACCACAGGAGTAAACGAAGCGTCTTTTCCTACCAAAGTAATGTCTGTTCCATGCAATGTTGTAATGATGGGAATATGTATACCTTCTGCTGCTAATATTTGTTTGGCAAAAATGGCTGCAGAAGCATGGGGTATTGCATAATGCACGTGCAATAAATCTAATTTCTCAAATTTAACCACATCAACCAACCTGCTTGTTAAAGTTGTTTCGTAAGGTGGGTAATCAAAAAGAGGATAACTGCTCACATATACCTCATGATAAAATAAGTTGTTCGTAAAAAAGTCGAGCCTAGCTGGTTGCTTGTAGCTGATAAAGTGAACCTGATGCCCACGCAGTGCAAGAGCCTTGCCTAATTCTGTTGCCACAACACCACTCCCACCATAAGTTGGATAACAAACTATTCCTATTTTCATGAGTAAACTTGAGAAAACAAAGATGCTACAATATCCCGATGTTTAATAACAGTTATTGTTGTTCGAGCATTAAAATTTCGTAAATGGCTTCTTGCAATTGGGTGCGAATGTTCATTTCAATTAGTTTTTTGTTCTCTGCTGTTGGGTAAACCCGATTTGAAAGGAAAACAAAAACAAGTTTTTCTTTGGGGTCAGCCCAGGCACAAGTGCCTGTGAAACCGGTGTGTCCAAAAGTTTGTGGTGAACAGTATTTTCCAGTTGGGCTTGCTTTTTTGGGGTCTGTTTCCGGCTTATCAAAACCTAACCCCCTTCTGTTTTTGGCATGTTGTTTCTTAGTAAACAAGGCAACTGTTGACGCTTTAAAAATTCGTTTATTGCCATATTCTCCTTCGTTTAACAACATTTGCATAATAATGGCAACATCATTTGCATTGCCAAAAAGCCCGGCATGACCACTTACTCCACCTAGCATTGCTGCGGTTTGATCGTGAACGGTTCCGCTGCACAATTGTTGCCTAAATGCTGAATCCACTTCTGTTGGTACAACCCAATCAAGGTTAACATTACCTAAAGGATTAAAGCATAGGGTAGCCAAATTCAAGGGTTTATAGATGTGTTCAGCAAGAAATTTTTCAAATGGCGTTTGGCTAATTTTTTCCACTAGTTTACGTAACAAAACAAATCCCAAGTCAGAGTAAACATAATTGCCCTTAGGTTTTACTTCACTGCTAATAATAGCATCCCAAATAAATTGTTCATAGTCCTTATGCATAAACAAGTTTGGAGCTACTTGGATGGTGTAAATGCTGTCAGCAATGTTTCTGTAAATAATGGGATTTGGTTTACCATTAACCAATGTGTTTTTATAAATCGGAATAAATGGAATTAAGCCAGCTTGATGAAGCAAAACATCATATATGGTAATATCTTCTTTGTTACTGCCCTCTAGCATCGGCAAATACTTACTCATCTTATCATCTAATTTCAATTGGTGGTCTTCGTATAAACGCATTACAGCCAAGGTTGTGGCAAGCATTTTGGTAAGCGAAGCCAAATCGTATAAATGGTGATTTTTTATTGGAACGATGTTTTCATAGGTTTGATAACCGAATGATTTTTGGTAAATAACATTTCCTTTGTGAGCCACAAGAATTTGACAACCAGGAGTTGCCCCTTTTTCAATGGCTGCAAGCGCAATACTATCAATGCGATAGAAAGCGTCAGTGTTCATGTGTACTTCCTCCGGCATTACGTAATTAAACCGCCCTATTGGTTCGGTATTGATGCCGGAATTTAAAGCGAAGGATTGACCAACACTAACCGGCATTTTTCCTTTGGCAGGAATAGCTCCATAAAGCACTTGAGCGGCAAGTGTATTGTTTAGTTCCAGGTCTTCATAAGAAACAATTACATTTTTTGCTTGTTGAAATTGGTTAAGTATGTAAGGGTTTCCATTGCAGATTAAAATGTTTTTACGATCCAATTCGAGTAAACGGTTTACAAAATCAATTTGAGGTGGTGTTAGCCCCAGTTTTCTGCTAACAAATCTGCTTGTGGCATGCAGGCTTATAATCACCAAATTATAGGGTTTAAGCGCAACAAATAAACTGTCAAAATTGGTTTGCAAATCGGTTTTTTCTATGCTGAAATAGTCGGCATTTATATAATTAATAGAGGCTTCTTGAAAAGGGGTAAGTTGCTGTACTCCAACTGAAACAACAGCAATTTTATATAACTCAGGATTTTGTATTGGGATAATATCATCAACATTTTTGGCCACCACTATCC
The DNA here is from genome assembly GCA_004293295.1 of Bacteroidota bacterium. Taxonomy (GTDB): domain Bacteria; phylum Bacteroidota; class Bacteroidia; order UKL13-3; family UKL13-3; genus UBA6183. The sequence goes on along the minus strand of RDYC01000192.1, from coordinate 13,844 downwards.
CATTTTTAATAGCCTTTTTAATCATTTGGGGTGCCCCTCCGGTATTGAGGTCTTCCGTTAAATTTTTAAGTTCAATGGGTTGATAATTGTTTAAGCCTGCCCAATATTTAGCCATTAGCACACGTTTGCAGCTTTTTTCAATTTGGTCCATGCTTAAGGTGCTATCGCAAAGGTGCTCTTTAATGCAGGCAATGCTAGCCGGCACATTTTCTACAAACAGTAAAATATCATTTCCCGCTAAAAGGGCTTTAGCGGCCACTTCTCCAGGAGGGTATAGGTCGGCCACACCTTTCATATTCAGTGCATCGGTAATGATGATTCCTTTGAAGCCCAGCTCGTTTCTTAATAAGTCGGTGATAATAGGTTTTGATAAGGATGAGGGGGTGTTGGTTGTGTCGAGAGCAGGAATGTTTAAATGGGCAACCATTACACTCATTACATCATTATCAATTAATTTTTTAAAGGGATATAATTCTAGGGAGTCCAGTCGCTTACGACTAGACTTAATTACTGGTAGGCCATAATGGGAATCTACTTCGGTGTCGCCATGGCCGGGAAAGTGTTTAGCGGATGCAATAATGTGCATGTCCTGTAGTCCTTTTGCGTAAGCAGCACCTAATTTAGAAACAGTATTTCTGTTTTCGCCAAAGGAGCGGTCGTTAATAACCGGGTTATTGGGGTTGTTGTTGATATCAATGTCAGGAGCAAAGTTGAAGTGTATACCCATGCGGTTAAACTGCGCCCCGATGCTGGCACCCATTTCATAAACAAGTTCAGGATTGCTGCTGGCACCTAAAACCATTTGCCTAGGATAAACAGGTGTACTATCCAATCGCATGCTTAAACCCCATTCTCCATCCAAGCCAATAAGCAAAGGGATTTTGCTTTTTTGTTGAAACTGATTGGTTAATAGAGCTTGTTTATAAGGATTTCCCTTAAAAAAAATTATCCCCCCAACTTTAAAATCCCTTATTAAGGCATCCACCTCTTTAACATGAGCACTATCGCGCATTGGCCAAACGTCAACCATAAACAGTTGCCCAATTTTCTCATCGTCAGTCAAGGTGTTATAAACAGAATCAACCCAGTGATTTGGCTTGTTCCAGTTTATGCTTACACTTTGTGCTTTTAATAGGGTGAATGAACCAATTAAACTTAAAATCAAAAAAACTCTTTGCATGCTACCAGATTTGGAAACTTTGTGCTTCCTGATTTACAAAAAACGGCAAAAAAGTGGTGGTATCTATTCAAAATGCAAGTAAGTTTTATACCTACATATTAACACTGCATTTTGTTTCGTACTTTGCAAAGCGATACAATTATGAGTGATATTATTAAACTTTTGCCGGATCACGTAGCCAATCAAATAGCGGCAGGAGAAGTGATTCAACGCCCGGCTTCTGTAGTTAAAGAGTTGCTTGACAATGCCATTGATGCCGGAGCAAGCAGCATACAACTGGTTATTAAAGAGGGGGGTAAAACATGGATACAGGTTATTGATAACGGGAAAGGAATGAGCCCAACCGATGCAAGAATGTGTTGGGAGCGCCATGCCACCAGTAAAATTAATAGCTCCGAAGATATTTATACCATAAAAACAATGGGTTTTAGGGGGGAGGCGTTAGCCAGTATTGCCTCTGTTGCACAAGTTGAATTAAAGACAAAATCATCAGACTACCAGGTTGGTACGCTTATTCTGGTGGAGGGTAGCGAGGTGAAAAAGCAAGAAGAGGCGGCTTGTGAGCAAGGAACAGGGATAACGGTAAAAAATCTTTTTTATAATATTCCGGCACGAAGAAATTTTTTAAAGTCAAATCCGGTTGAAACCCGACACATTTTTGATGAGTTTACGCGTGCAGCATTAGCAAATCCTTCAATTCGTTTTACTTTACATAATAATAATGATGAGGTTTATTTATTGGATGGTGGTGATATTCAACTTCGGATTAAGCAACTCTTTGGTTACGGTCTGCCGGAACAATTGTTGGCCTTAAGTGAAGAAACAACCATAGCCAACGTTTCAGGATTTATGGGTAAACCGGAATTGGTAAAAAAAACAAGGGGTGAGCAGTTCTTTTTTGTGAATGGCCGATTTATTAAGGATGCTTATCTAAACCATGCGGTGATGAGCTGTTATGAAAACCTCATCACAAAGGACCAGTTTCCTTTTTATGTTATTTTTATTGAGATTGACCCCAAACATATTGATGTTAATGTGCATCCTTCTAAAACAGAGATAAAATTTGACGATGAAAGGTCCTTGTATCAAATATTGAAGTCGGTGTGCAAAAAAACCATTGGGGAGCACTACCATGTTCCAACTTTTGAGCCATCAAGTCCGGATTATTTTTTGCAACTTCATACACCAAACCAACCGATTAATTCGCCACAACAAACACCTCCACCAGCAATTAAACAAGGCAATAACAATCAAGGTTTTAATACCACCAACCACAACTTTAATCAAACAAAAAGCAGCGACTGGGAAGAACTGTTTGGCATTTTAAACAAAAAAGAAACGATAGCGGATGTTGGTGGTAAACGATTTGCAAAAATGCCTGACGAACTGGAGTTGGAAACAGACGCCTACTCCAAAAATATCACCCAGATACATGGTACATTTATTCTTTCCCAAATAAAAAGTGGAATCATGTTAATTGATATGCAGGCAGCACATGAACGGATATTGTTTAATAAATATATGTATGCATTGCAAAACCAACCAATGGTAAGCCAGCAAAAACTATTTCCCAAGAGCATTACGTTAAATGCTGCAGATGCTTTGCTGTTGCAAGAGTTGCTAGCTGATATTCGTGCGCTTGGTTTTGATGTGAATGAGTTGGGAGGTAATGCCTTTTCAATTAATGGGGTTCCTGCGGAACTTAACCATTACAACGAACAACACCTGATTGACGAAGTGCTTGAACATTACAAACAACAGCATGGAAACCAAACCAAACACCAGCATATTGCCAAAATATTGGCCCAAAGGGCAGCAATTAAACCGGGAACTCGGCTCAATACTGAAGAGATGAATAACCTTATTGATGAACTGTTTGCATTACCGGAAAATAAACTGTCGCCTAGCGGCAAGGTATGCTATAAAACCTTGCGTTTAGACGACATTTATAAAATATTGATTTGATGAGTTTGTTGAACAAAACATGGCTACACCAGTTGTTGGTTATTGTAATCACAACATTGATTTTGTTTTGGTGTTTACCTGAGCTTTTTCTGAATCTGAATACCACGTTAATTAATATGAACGGTGACGGATTGAAAAACTACTACACGATGATTTATCATGTAAGGCATGGGGAAGGGCTATATTTTAAAGGATTCGCGTATCCGTACGGTGACTTGGTAACTTTTACAGATAATCAACCCATATTGGCTGTTGGGTTAAGCTGGCTAAACTCCATGGGTTTACCTGCTGGTGAGTATGTAATTGGGTTATTTAATTTTTTTTTACTGATTAGTCCGGTTTTATGCGCTGTTTTTTTATACTTAATTTTTAAGCATTATCAAGTTTCAAGTCGGTGGTCAATTGTTTTTGCCATTGCGGTGGCTTTGCTCAGCCCGCAGTTTGATAGAATTTACGGCCACTATGGAATGAGTTATTGTTTTATTATTCCGAGTATCTGGTATTATTTTATTCGCTATTGGCAAAGTGGTTTTCGTTTGGGTTGGTTTTTTGTTATCACAGTAAGTATATTTTTTTATTCCTTACTACATGCCTATTTGCTGGTTATCTCTAGCATATTCTTGTTATGTTATGCCGCAGTATATTTTATTACAAACCTCACAAACTGGAAACAACATATTAAACCTGCCGGAGCCGTTTTTGTTGCAGGATTAGCCCCTGTAGTTCTTTTTTTGGTTTTTATGTGGTGGGCTGATGTTTATAAAGACAGGGTAACTGTTCCGTGGGGTTTTACCTTGTTTAGGGCCAGTTTTAGCAGTTTGTTTTATTCGGATAGAAGTACACTTAGTTTGTTGTTGCCTAAATTTGTTAAGCCAGGTCCTTTTATACCTGAAGGGTTTGCCTATGTGAGTTTCTGGGGGGTGTTTGTGTTTACATTTGTTATAATCAGGGGGCTGGTAATTATGGTGAAGTCCAGAAAGGTGAGTCTTTCCCCGTTAACAGTGTTAAATCAAGTGGATTACCGAATACTATTGATTACCGGTGGGCTTGTTTTTTTAGCAGCAAACATATTTCCGTTTTATTATGCTCCTTTTAACAATTGGTCGGATTACTTGTTCGGTATTAATCAGTTTAGGGCTACAGGTAGGTATGCTTGGGTATGTTATTACATTTTTATGGTGGTGATGAGTTTATTTGTTTACCAAAAAAGTAATCAGCTAAAAAGCAACGGTAAACGGATGCTTTCGATCATGTTGTTGGTTGTATACACAGGAGTAATAGTTGTTGAAGCGGTAGAAATTATTACCATAAATTGGAAAAACGTACACTCCAAAAACCAAGATTTATTCTTTAAGAATAATACGCTTGATGTGCTAAGTAGCATTAACCAAAAACCAGCCGATTTCCAAGCAATTATTGGCTTTCCGTTTTATGGCATTGGAAGTGAAAAGTTTAGCTACTTAGGTTCGGAAGAGTTGTTTTTTTGGTCTCTTAAGTGGTCGTATGAAACGGGCTTGCCATTGGTTAACTTTAATATGCCAAGAGCGAGTACACAAAACTGTAGTGATATTTTACAACTCATCAGCAACCCGTTAATCAGTAAAAAATATCCTGAAATAATAACGGATAAGCGGCCTTTTTTACTGCTTGTTGCTGATACCGCAAAATTGGTTCATACAGAACAAGCAATCATTCAGCAAGCCAAGTTGTTGTACCGTTCTTCGTTGGGGTATCAGTTGTATCAACTGGATATAAAAAAATTGCTAACATTAAAAGAGGAGCTATTAAACCGTTTAGATGATGATTTTCTTATGCGCAAACAAACAACAGACTCAACCGTTCGGTTTATTGATTTTAACTATGGGTTTAAAGATTTTGATTATTTTGTTGGGGAGTATTTAAACGAAGAGAAGGTAATATATGAGGGTAAAATAGTCACCAAGCCGGATAGCCTCATTGAAATTAGCATGTGGGGAACAGGGAGTAAAAATTTTTGGGGAGCAGCGGCCTTTAGGGTTGAACAATTTGATTCAAACCATGTAAGGGTTGAAGAGCATTTTAGCTCTGAAAATCAAGATATTGATATTGTTAAAAAGTGGTATTTACTCAGGCTTCAAATTAAAAAACACCATCCTAAAAACACGTTCAAAATCACCACAAGTGGTCATAGGTATCAGTATTGTAATGTATTGATTAAACCAGCGAGTGATACGATTACGGTGTTTGATAAACAGGCTAAAGTTTGGTATGTAAACAACAGGCCGTTTAAAAGAGCTACGGAATAAGCGGTTCATTTGAATACCAAAGTAAGCAGAATTATTCTGATAATTTATTAAGTTAGCAGCATTATTGTGCCCCAACAGTGCATTGTTAAAACAGCCGCAAAATGAGTCTACTCACAAAAATAAAGGAGGATAAAACAAACTATTTATACGCTGCTTTTATAGTAGAAATGTTGTTGTATGTTTTCTTAAGAAACAAAACAGGCTTTATCTTCAGCCCACTGTTGATAGTGGGGGTAGGCTTTTTTCTGTCTATTTACCCGCTGTTTTTGAGTCGTAACAACCAAACACAGGTTATTCATTCAACCATTACCGATGCAACAAATAAGAAAGCACTAAGTAGGATTTGGATAGTTTTTTGGATTCTTGCATTAACGTATGTGATATGGTCTGCAATATTGTTTAAGGCCAATCCGATAGACATTAACCAATCCGATATTATTCCATTTATTAAGGATGTTTATTTGGAACGTTTGCGTGCCGGAATACCCGTTTATAGTCCGTATACAGGATTTAACTACGGCACTTTCACGCCAAGCTATTTGCCCGGGCACTGGATGCCTTTTGTTATTCCTTATTTATTGCAGATAGATTTCAGGTGGATATGTGTAGCAGTATTTGTGGTAGCCGGATTTTTGTTTTGCCAATATGTTGTTAAAACGGATCAATCAAAGCGTGCTTTAATCAACATCTCGTTGCCATTTTTTGTTGTGTTTTCTATTTACTTAAAACAAGGAAAGGATGCAGCGCACACCATTGAGTTGATGATTTTTGGATACTACCTTATTCTTGGTGTTTCCATATTTAGTGTAAAGGCAATCAATAAGGCAATGGGGGTTACTTTACCATTATTATCCAGGTATACGTTTATGTTTTGGATACCTGTTTACGCATTAAGTTTATTTCTTAACGATAGAAGGTTGTTTTTGAAAACGATGCTTTTTGGCCTGTTATTGATGGCGGTATTGTTTATGCCATTTGTACTTCAAACGCCAGACATGTACAAAGAATTTAATGCAAACTACATATCAGGCGTTATCAATGAGTGGAAGGGACAAGCCTGGCAACAGCCCGGAGACAAACCTTTTCAGCTGTTTCAAGGGTTTGGTTTTGCCAGTTGGTTTTATGAGTTCTCTTCTGGGGATTTGCAGCAAAAAATTATTGCCTTAAAAAATACCATGCTAGTTTTGGGCTTAATACTAATGATTGCCCAAATTGCTTATTTTTTGAAGCATAAAAACAAGATCAACCAACAACTATTTTCTTTGCTGGCATTAAAAGCTGCGCTTACTGTTTTTTATGCCTTCATTATGGTTCCTTATACCTATCTAAACTGGGTTCCGTTGGCTATTTCTATTGTAATTTTATCAAGAATAAACGCGTTAAAAAATAACTGAAGCTATGAAGTTATCAATAATAAGCCCGGTATATAAGGGAGAAAAAATGGTTGAAGAGCTGGTACGCAGAATTGTTTTATCAGTACAAGCAATCACCTCTGATTTCGAGATTATTTTGGTGGAGGATTGTGGGCCTGATAACTCATGGGGTCAAATTGTTGAACAAACACAAAAGGATGCAAGGGTAAAGGGAATAAAGCTCAGTAAAAATTTTGGACAACACCATGCCATTACCGCAGGGCTTGATCAGTCACAAGGAGAATGGACGGTAGTAATGGACTGCGATTTACAGGACAGACCGGAAGAAATTGTTAATTTGTATAATAAAGCACAAGAAGGGTATGATATTGTTTTTGCCCGAAGAGCCAAACGACATGATAGTTTTTTGAAGCGAAAATCTTCTCAGCTTTTTTATACTTTTTTTACTTATTTATCGGGTGTTCCTCAAGATGGAACTATTGCCAATTTTGGTATTTATAGCCGTAAAGCGGTGATGGCCATGAATGCCATGCGCGAATCAATGAGGGCTTTTCCTCCTATGGCAAAATGGGTTGGTTTTAACAGAACAGCCATTGATGTGGAGCACAGCGAAAGATTTGAAGGAACCACAACTTACAATTGGACTCGCCTCATTAATCTTGCATTGGATTTTTCTATGGCATATTCTGATAAACCGCTACGACTTGCGATAAAGCTGGGTTTTTTAATCAGCAGCCTTGCTATTTTATATGCCATATATAACGTTTTTCTTTATCTGAGCGGTTCTATTAATGTGAGTGGTTTTGCCAGTTTAATTGTTTCTATTTGGTTCTTATCCGGGCTTATTATTTTTATTTTGGGAGTGGTTGGTTTATATATTGGTAAAACCTTTGATGGAATAAAAAATAGACCTCTTTACATTATTGATAAAAAAACATTCTAATGCACATTGAGCCGGTTTTATGGGACTCCGATTTTTTTGGCTACCCTATTGGTAAACTTATGTTAAAGCAAGATGAGGTCATTGATGTGGAGGTGTGCAGCAAATCGGCTTATAAATTAATTTATATTTTTAGCGAATCAGCACTCACCGCCAAACAAAAAAATGGCGTTAATGCAGATTTGGTTGATTGTAAGGTTGACTTAGAAGCCTTTTCTAAGGTAGAATCCATAGGCTCAGATGACCATATTGTGCCTATTCAAGAGCTCAACCCTAAACTGCTTGATTTGGTTTACCAAAGCGGTCATTATTCTAGGTTTAAATTGGATAAACAATTTACCAATGGCGAGTTTGAGCAATTGTATTTAGAGTGGATTAACAAAGCCCTCAACGACAAAGAACAACAGGTGATGGGATTTATGGAGGGGGACAAGTTGGTTGGGTTTATTACGCTTGGAAATAAGTCATCAACCGCTAATATCGGACTTATTGCAGTGGATGAAATGTACAGGGGAAAAAGTATTGGAAAGCATTTGATAAAGGACGCTCATCGTTTTGCCCAACAAAATAAATTGGATAAAATTACGGTTACAACCCAATGGGTAAACAACGGAGCCATGCAATTTTACCTGCAACAGGGTTTTGAAGTGGTTAAAAAATTATACATTTACCATTTATGGAAGTAACAAATAATATACCTTTCAACAAGCCATATTTAACCGGAAAGGAAACGCATTACATTTATCAGGCCGTTTCATCCGGAAAAATATCCGGTGATGGGGTTTTCACCAAAAAATGCCACCAATTTTTTGAGGAGAAATATGGATTTAAGAAATGCCTGCTTACTACATCATGCACAGATGCATTAGAAATGGCGGCTATTTTGTTGGATATAGCACCTGGTGATGAAGTCATTATTCCGTCTTTTACTTTCGTGTCAACCCCTAACGCCTTTGTGTTAAGGGGGGCAAAGGTTGTATTTGTTGATAGTTATGCCAACAATCCCAATATTGACGCGTCAGCCATAGAAGCATTAATAACAACTAAAACAAAAGCAATTGTACCGGTGCATTACGCAGGTGTTTCTTGTGATATGGACATGATTATGGCTATTGCTAAAAAGCATAATTTATTTGTAGTTGAAGATGCTGCTCAGGCCATAGATAGTTATTACAAAGGAAGACCTTTGGGTAGTATTGGACACATGGCAGCTTTCTCTTTTCACGAAACCAAGAATATAATTAGTGGAGAAGGTGGAATGTTGGTGATTAATGACGAAAGCTTCATGAAACGGGCTGAGATTATTCGCGAAAAGGGAACCAATCGTTCCGCCTTTTTTAGAGGTGAAGTGGATAAATATGGGTGGGTTGATGTGGGAAGTTCTTTTCTACCTTCAGACATCATTGCAGCCTTTCTATACGCGCAACTTGAAAATATTGAAACGATACAACAAAGGCGTAAAATTCTTTGGGAGAGATATTACAATAATCTTAAACCGTTACAGCAAAAAGGAACATTAGCGTTTCCGGCTTTGCCTGAATATGCAAGCAATAACGCGCACATAGCGTATATTGTATGCAACAGCTTAGCAGAACGTCAGCAGCTAATTGAAGAACTGAAAAAAGAGGGAATCATGGCTGTGTTTCATTATTTATCCTTGCATAAATCACCTTACTACCAACAATTACATGACGGCAGGGTATTACCCCATAGCGACCATTTTAGCGATTGCTTGTTAAGATTGCCCCTATATTATGAGTTAACAGAACAGGAGGTTGATAAAATATCAGCAATAATTGTCCGCTACTATGAAAATTGATAAATGGATACCGATTCTGGTTGATCCACAAACTAAAAAACCTTTGGTAAAAGGGGAGGGTGTTCTTTTAGGCGAATCGGGTAAGACCTATCACATAAACAATGGCAAACCAGATTTTATCGGCCTAGAGAAGACTGCTTTTTTTTCAAAACAACGTGATGGATTAGACCATTTAAAAACGCAACTCAAAAACAGGTTGGGCAAATATTACATGTACTTGATTTACATTATTTCACCTGTTTATATTCGCTTATACTGGCCTACATTCACCATTTATTTAAATCATTTGGCGCGTAAAATTAGTCAAGAAAGGGCTTATGTAATACAAATTGGGAGTGGTAACGACAGGCTAGCAGACGAAATTTTAAACGTTGATATTTTTAACTATGAGGAGGTAGATATGGTTGCCGATTGTACCAATTTACCCTTTGCTGACAACACCATTGATTGTGTAATTAGCAATGCCGTTTTGGAGCATGTTACTGAACCAGACTTATTTGTTCAAGAGGCTTATCGGGTGCTTAAACCGGGAGGAATAATTATTACAGGGGTGCCCTTTATGCAGGGGTTTCATGCATCTCCGAACGATTTTTACCGCTGGACAGAAAAGGGATTGACACATCTGCATGGAAAGTTTAAGTTTAAACAACAACGCATATTCGCAAATAGCGGCCCAACATCGGGATTTCTGTGGATATTACAAGAGTGGTTGTCTATTCTGTTTTCATTTAATGTAAATGTACTATATCAGTTTTGGTGGTTCTTTTTTACCCTTGTGTTGTTTCCATTTAAGTTTATTGATATTTTATTGATACATTTTAAACAAGCCCATAAAATCAATTCGTTCTACACGTATATTGGTGAGAAGTGATCACTTGTTTTTGTATTCCTCAGGCACTTCGTCTGAGTGAACTTCTAATAAGGTATTAAAGTATTTTCTTTCCTCTTCGGTGTATTTAAACTTTCCTAAACTAAACCAATACGCCTCTTTAGTCATGTTATCCCAATGTATAACAACACGGGTGTATTGAAAGGTTTGATAAAGATTAAACGCAATTAAAAAACTTGTTAGTACAACAATAGCTTTGCTGTTTAAAACGTCAATAGTTTGTTTAAAAAATGCAGCTAACGGGAGTGCTAAGTATGGGTAATAATCAATAAATGCCCTGATACCAAAACTACCACCCCACGACCAACACCACCAACAAGAGAGCACATAAAAGGCTAGTAAAACCAGTGATAGTGTGGAAAGAAAAAATGGGCTTTTTTGTTTGTATAAAAAGTAAAAACCAATTAACGATAAGCCCATAATTGGGGTATATATTAACCATCCTTTTCTAAAACTAAAGAATACATTAACGAGTTGTGGCTTTAAAAAATTAAAACCTTCTTCGCCATACGAGTAAAAAAAGTATGCACCGCTTTGCATTTTCCAATATAAAAGTTGCGGGCTCCATACCATTAATATCAGTAATGCAATAAACGCAATACTTACCCAATTATTCACCCACCAAAAAACCCTGTTTTTAATATCATGCCAATTGTGGCAGCCGTATAAAAAAACAAAAGCAGATACCAAGGCTCCCGTTGGTCGTATTAGGGAGATCAGCCCAAGTAGCAAGCCTATTCCAATTACGGTTAGTTTCGTCTGTTGCTAATATAACCTAATGGTTAATGCAATTAAGCACACATTTAAAGTAAACAGGAAACTATGTGGCATAAGGTTAAACGACATGGTATAATAAAACAGGTTTGTACCCGCAAAAACGGCCAGTAAAACAAAAACGGTAACTTTTTCGCTATACCATTTGAGTAAGATTTTTCGCAATACAATCAACCCAAGAAAAACAATTAAGATGGCATAATAATACATGCCATATGAGTAGGTGTCATTATAAACATCAATGGTGTTTCCCGATAAAACGTTTATTGCGTGGCAAACCATAAAGCCGGGTAAATACACCAACGCTAATCCCATCGACATTTTTGGAACAAATTTCCCTTCGTTGGTTTTTACTAGCCAGTGATAGTTATGAAAACTAAAAGTTAAATCGTTATGCATAAATGCTGCATCCAAATAACTATAGTATGAACTAACATCACTCCCAAATGGGTGTTTACTCCCCATCCATCCTCTCCATAAATTGTATGATGCAGCACAAAAAATAAATAAAATAATGAGTGTTATTTTACTACTTGATTTCACGGTTGTTTTTGCTAAAGACATAGTAAGTAGTATCTTGTTTGGGGAAACAGATTTGTAGTTTTAAATGCGGATTTGCAAGTAACTCTTCAACCGGATGTCCCCATTCTATTTGGGCAAACCACTTATCTACTACCAATAAACTTGTAGAATCTAAATCAGAAGGGCTTTTAATGCCATAATACCAATCGCACACTTCACGGTTAAACGGGTCTATGTTTAACATGTATGGAATGTTTGGATCAGTAATAATAAGTTTAGCTTTGGGATAGTGTTGGTTGATGTAGGGCAATAAAACTTCTTTTAACGAATGTTGCTGCGGTGTTAAGCTAAATTCCCCAGGCAAATTGTAGCCATATTTTCCCTTGGTAAACGGAATAACCATCACAACTGCAACAATAATATAAGTGAGTATTGATGATGCCGTTTGATACTTTTTGTTTAGCTGCAATACATCAATGAGGTTTAGTCCATCAATAGCAATCATTCCGAGTAAGGGCAATACGCTAACAAACACCCTGGACAAGCCCAATGAGTTAAAAATGCCTAACGCCCAAAAGCAAGAATGGGCAACAAAAAAGGCAAAGAAACAACCATATACCAACCAAAGTTTTTCAGTGAAACCGTTTTCTTGATTCGCATTTTTAAGTGCTTTAATTACTTTAAATGCAAAACCAATGGTGCCTAACCAAAACAAGCTATAAATTACAGGGTTGGTTTGGAAATTAAGCTGAATCAAGAAATGGTTCCAGTTTCCGTTGCCGTAATTGGAGGTTTGATTGGCATAAGGTATTTTGGTAAATATCCATAGTATATCATGGTAAAATGGGTAACCAACCAAGGCGTACACCACATGCCCTAACAGTAAAAACGGCAGGTATTTTATGCGGTTTTTTACAATTAGATATATAGCAAAAACACCTAAAATAATCAATCCTTCTGACCTTACAAATGGCATGAAGGAGATAATGCTTAGCCCAGCAACTACTTTGTTTTTTACCACTAAATAAATGGCTGAGGTAAGTATTAATGCAGAAAGAGGTTCCGTTAGGCCCGACTGGGTAACGGTAACAAATAACGCAGACGAAAACACAATTGGCACAATAGCCCATCTGTTTTTTACTTGCCAAACCTCCAGTGTTTTGTAGCTAAACCAAACTGCACCGCAGCTGCATAAGGTGTTAAACAATTTAATACCACTAAACCCGAGTAGGGTAAACGGGCTTGAAAGGGCTGTAAAAAATGGCTTAGCCCAGTGGTTAAAATAATTCTCAGGATGGGTGAAGGCATATTTTGCAAATAGGTAATGCAACACACTATCACCACCTCCGGCAGTACCCGTTGTGAAAAAAGTAAGATAAAGTAATGTTAAAAAGGCGACTAGCCCCAAAGTGAAAAATATACGATTCTCACTTAACATGGCTATTTTGCTTTAAATAAGCCAAACTTCAAGATACAATAAATAGCCCTGAAACCATCTTTCCAGTTTATCTTCTTGCCTTCGGCATAAGTACGTCCATAGTATGAAATGCCCACTTCATAAATCCGTACTTCCGGTATGCGGCTAATTTTAGCGGTAATCTCCGGTTCAAAGCCAAAACGTTTTTCAGTTAAGTTAATTCCTTTAATAATATCGGCCCTAAATAGTTTGTAACAGGTTTCCATGTCGGTTAAGTTCAGGTTGGTAAACATGTTAGAAGCAAACGTTAAAATTTTATTGCCAATGGAGTGCCAGAAAAACAAAATTCGATGTGGGTTTCCACCCATAAAACGAGAACCGTACACCACATCTGCAAAGCCATCCAAGATGGGTTTCAATAGGATGTTAATTTCATTTGGGTCATACTCCAAGTCAGCATCTTGCACAATAATATAATCCCCGGTTGCCTCCTTGATACCCGTATGTATGGCAGCACCTTTTCCGCTATTAACCGTGTGTTCAACAAATTTTATGTACGGTTTACTTTTTATATACTCTCTTACAACCTCGGCCGTATTGTCTTTTGAACAATCATTAACAATAATTACCTCCTTTTCCAGACTCCCAATTAATTGCACATCGTGCACCTTATTTAAAAT
>RDYC01000435.1 GCA_004293295.1 Bacteroidota bacterium | reverse complement strand
TTTAATTCAGCAATAGCTGCCGGATTTGTTATTGCATTGATTGCCTCAGAGGTGATATTTTCAGCTCTAAAAGCTGTATTGGTAGGAGCAAATACCGTAAATGTGCCAGCACCTTGTAAGGTAGATACCAAACCTGCTTTTGATAAGGCCGTAACCAAGATACTCAAAGTGGTGTCACCTTGGGCAAGCTCCACAATATTTTTAGCTGTTGGAGTGGGGTTATCGTTTTTTTTGTCATCATCTTCTTTGCAAGAAGTGATGGTAATAGATGCTATTAACAATAGCGCTGATAATTTTAAAATTGTTTTTTTCATGATTAGTTTGAATGTATGGTGTAAACACTTAAAAAAATTTGAAAGTTTTAACTTTTTAACGAATGACAACTTTATGACAAAAGCAACTGAACGGTGCACCTATTGATTCATAGAAGGTAGTCCGAAGATGAAAATAGAACAGCAGCAAGAAGTGCTCATTCACCTTTATGGGCACAGAGAACCAAGCCTCGTTTTTATGCCTTGGTTGTATCGCTTAGAATACCTTATTTTTGAGTAACAAAACGCAGTTTTTAGATAACTTGTCCCGCAATGCGGGAGACTGTAGTTAGTGGCTATTTTAAACCGACACACCAAAACAATTAATGACATCGTATATTGACAAAATAAACACCTACATCAAAACGCTTGACCATGATACCTTAACAGCCTTGCAAAGTATCTCATCAGACAAAAAATATAAAAAAGGAGATTTGCTGCTAAAACAACATGAAATCTGCGGAAAAAGTTATTTACTAATGAGCGGCATTGCCCGAAAATATTATTTAACTGACGGAAAGGAGATCACAACCGAACTTTATTTTGAAAACGATTTAGCGGTTTCATTCGACAGTTATACACTACAACAACCGAGCAGGGAATTTATAGAAGCCCTTACTGATGTTACCGTTTCAATAACGCACTACCAAGCATTTCAAGAAGCTAAAGCAAAATATCCAAAATTGTTAGCCTTGGATTTAATGCTTGCAGAATATTATGGAATGTGGGTTGAAAACAGGTTGTTTCAATTTCATACCATGACAGCAACAGAACGTTACTTAGAAATTCTTCATAAAAGTCCACATATTGTTCAAACTGTTCCTCTTACCATTATTGCTTCCTACCTTGGCATCTCTTTGGAAACATTAAGCAGAATAAGAGCCAAAGTTTAATCACGTTCATTATTTGACCTAAGTCAAATTTCTAATGTTTTTCTATGCTGAATTTTGCATCCTAATTCAACTGAAATAGAAAAATGAAAACTAGAATAATAGGATTTGATTTGGCAAGAGCCTACGCAATCTTTGGGATGTTTATCGTAAATTTTAATACTGTTTTTGGAAGTCATACCAATCACCATGGACTAAGTGGTTTCCTGAACTTATTCAATGGCAATTCAAGCACCTTATTTGTAATGCTGGCAGGCATGGGCGTTTCATTAATGACCAACAGAAACGATTACACGCTAGAAGAAAGAAAAAACATCAAAAGCATCATTACAAAGCGTTCTTGGTTTCTATTTATTTTGGGTGTGGTCTTTTATCTTTGGTGGCCTGCTGACATTTTACATTTTTATGGTGGTTATATGCACGTTGCGGTGTTACTCATTTTCTTTCCGAAGAAATATTTTTTGTATGCAGCAGCAAGCGCTATAATTATCTTCCACCTGCTATTGGTTATTATTCCTTACGACACGGGCTGGAATTTTGAAACCTTGATGTATCATGACTTTTGGACGTTAACAGGTTTTTTAAGAAATACTTTTTACAACGGTTGGAATTCCATTTTCCCTTGGATAGCTTACTTCTTCATCGGTATGTATTTGGGGCGTTTAAACTGGAAAGGTAACAAGACACCAAAAAAGGTTTTATTCATTGGCATTACCGTTTACCTCATCGCAGTTGCCATACAATCGTTTGCTGCTTCAATTTCTCAAGACAAAGATTTAGTATTTTACTTAAAAAAACCTCATACAATTCGGATAATTTTCTATCCATTTGCTAATAATTTTTTGTGTATCACGATTATCAACCATTTTTTTGATATATTTTTTA
>RDYC01000434.1 GCA_004293295.1 Bacteroidota bacterium | reverse complement strand
GTTATGTTAAATAAGCTGCTTTGGGTGCTGGTTGTGTTGCCCTGTTTGCACATACAGGCGCAAACCATACGTTATGCAGATGTGCATAAGGGCTTAGCTGAGGAGTGGGGTATTCAAAGCATTGTTTTACCCAATGGCGAACGTTATACGTTGGTTATTTCTGATTCGAGTTTTACCGTGGATAGTATGGGATTCGCGATTACAGTGGGTACACCACCTTTCACCGTAAACAATACAAATAACAGGTATATTCATCCGGTGCTTACTATCGTTAAATATGACAGCATGGGCATTTATAACCACCATGCAACTATTTACGGTTATTATAGTTTGGGATGGAGTTTCTCAAGGAACTTAATTAATTATAGAATTTTACAAGAAGCAAGACTAGACAACAATAACGAGTTAGTTATTTGCAGTGCAATAAACGGCCCTGACTCCCTCTTACTGGTTGATGCAAATAAACAGGTGTTTAAAACCATATATTCTCCGGCTAGTTTTGACTACTCACTGTTATTGCTCTGCAAACTCAATAGCCAAGGGCAATTTGTATGGGCTAATACCTTAACCAAAAAAAAGGCCAATCCACACCTATCGGCTCGTATTACCTTAAATAATACCAATGCAATAAACATGCAGGTTGATATGCAAGACATGCAAAAACCTTACATAGATACCTTAACCTTAACCTACACTAATGGAAACACCGTACCCGTTTACATTAACCAAAACGATATAGCATTAACCTTTAATACCAACGGTAGCTTATTACAGCAAGCCAGTCCTTTTGTTTTGGCTAGGCGCAAGTCAGCAGATAGTTTAACGGTAATTAGTTCAGTATCTGATGGGGTGTTTAGTTACCATGTAGTTAGAATAGCATTATCCGCCAATGATACTTTTTTAGCACCAAACCCTTTACCCTTGTTAGTTGGCGACAATGTGGTGCTTGTAAAAACCAATGCGGCCATGCAAGTGGTTTGGGTAAATTTTATTTGCCGAGGCATCGCATTGGGTGATTCCTATGGATTTCGTTTAGATTATTTTACACCTACTCAACAACTCGCTTTGGGATTTAGTTATGCCCCCACCACCACGGTATTGGCCGACAATATGCCCATACCACTTGCAAATGTTTATAAAACGGTTGTTGCAAAATTTAACCCGACAGGACAATTACTTTGGTATGACAGTTATACTTTTGATGCGCTATTTTCATTAACCTTTAACACCCAATCAGGAGGATTGATTATGATAGGATCAACAAGGGGGGCGAATAGCCCTATTTCACTTACCATTGGTAATTATAACATAACAGAACCCCGAATTAATTACCTGATAGACTTTGTCGCTTTTTTTGATGCTACCAGTAACCAATGTAACGGGCTTGTGATGTTAAATAAAGCAGCAGCTCCTTTTACATTGAGCAAGAGTTTGTTTGAAGGTTTATCATTTAGCTTTATTGGTAATTGGTATACCTATACCGTTAGTAATATTGGTATACCTATTAATGATAATAAGGGCAAGGTATATATCACAGGTAAGTTTAGCGACACCTTAGAACTGCCGTGTAATAAACATATTAGTGTGGGCAAGCGAGACGGAGTTGTTTTAATATTAGACCCACCGCCCAACGCAAAAGATACAGGGGTTTGTAATAGCATGGTATCGCCAAGTGGAAAATACAATTGGAGAAGCAATGGCTTGTATCTTGATACCGTATTAAATAGCCTTGGTTGCGATAGTGTGTTGTTGTTTAAACTCACCATTTTAAACAACCAACGTGTGGTTGATACCAGTGTGTGTTACCAATTGGTTTCGCCTAGTGGTAAGTACACCTATACCAACAATGGCACGTATGTAGATACCATCCCCAACCACAAAGGTTGTGATAGCGTGATTACGCTTAAAGTACAAGTGTTAAACCGAAAAGACACCCTTACAATAAACCAGTGTAAACCCTATAAAAGCCCAAGCGGCAAATACACCTATAATTTTAGCGGCCAATATTTAGACACCCTAAAAACAACCACAGGTTGCGATAGTGTGTTGTTGATTAACTTTACCCGAAACTTTTTAGGTGATACCATAAGTAT
>RDYC01000433.1 GCA_004293295.1 Bacteroidota bacterium | reverse complement strand
AACACGTTGTTTGGTTTCATCAAACGCATCAGCCGTTAAAGCAATAATAGGCACTTTTGGGTTTTTTATTTTATCCGGGTTTTCTCGGATAAAAGCGGTTGCCTCATAACCATTCATTTCAGGCATCTGTAAGTCCATTAACACCACATCATAGTTTGTTGTTTTTAGTGCTTCAATGGCTTTTGCCCCATTTTCTGCAATACTCACTTCTGCCCCCCATTTCATTAAAAACCGTTTAGCCACCAACTGGTTCATTGCATTATCTTCTACCAACAAAATATGATATCCTTCCAGATTTGGCTCAGTGATAATATATTCCGGAACCAATTGCTCAGCAGATTCTTTTGCTTCCTCATATGGAATATCAAAATAAAAAGTGGAGCCGGCATTAGGCTGGCTTTTTACCCCGATACAACCGTTTTGTAACTCAACAAGATTTTTCGTGATGGCAAGTCCAAGTCCGGTGCCGCCAAATTTTCTTGAGGTATCAGTGTACGCTTGGGTAAAGCTTTCAAAAATGCTATCAATTTTATTTCTGGCAATACCAATACCTGTATCAGTAACTGAAAAACTAAGCAAATACTTGTGGTTAATTTTTTGTTTTACTTCAACGGCCACTGTAATGCCTCCTTTGCTGGTAAACTTTATTGCATTGCCCAAAAGATTGTTTAAAATTTGATTCAAGCGAAATGGATCACCAATGATAATATTAGGTACATCAGGGTGAATACTCAAACTTAGATATAGCTCTTTTTCATCAGTTTGAAACTTAAAACTTTTAATCAGTTCAGTGAGTTTACGGTATAAATCGAAGGCAATACGCTCCATTTTAATTTTACCCGCTTCCATCTTACTAAAGTCAAGGATGTCATTAATAATTACCAGCAAATTATCAGCAGAGTATCGTATTGATTTGAGGTATTCATGGTTTTCTCCATCGGTAATTTTATCGAGAAGCAGGTCAGTGATTCCAATGATGGCATTCATGGGGGTTCGGATTTCATGGCTCATGTTCGATAAAAATTCCGATTTAACACGGACGGCTTTTACGGCCTCGTTTCGGGCATCCAACAAGGCTTGTTGCGAACGTTTTTTTTCTGTAACATCTTGCGCATAAACTGCAACACCTGTAATCTGGTTTAAGTTATTTTTTACCGGATTGTATGACACTTCATAAACACGTCTTTCGGTTTGCGGAAGCCCATACTCTTGTTCAACAATAAACTGTTCACCTGCCAAGGCACGTTCAACATGTTGCAATTCATTTTCCTGATCCAGCTTAAAAGCAGGGTTTCCAACAAGGGTTACGCCAATGCCTATATCAACGCCATAAAGTCTTTTCATGTTGCGTTTATGCGCAAGGTTAAAGGCTGTATAGCAATAATTTCTGTCTAGGGCAAATACACTGGAATGGGTACTTTCCAGTATAGCCTCCAGTTTTAATGCATGTTCCTTTAATTTCTCATCGGCCTCCAGTTTGTTTTGTTCCGCTTCTTTAATCCGCACTGCGCTAAGCAAGGCACGTTCAATTTTTTCGGGCGAAAGGTCATATTTGCTGAAATAATCAATGGCACCTAGTTTAAACATCTCCGCGGCTATTTGTTCACTTCCTTGCGAGGTCATTACAACCACTCCGGTGTTAATTTGAAGTTCATTAAAAGTTACCAGCAGGTCTAAACTGGTATGACCCGGTAAGAGGTAGTCTAAAAAGATGCAATCTAGTTGTTGGTTTTTAGCCTCCTCAATAGCTTTGTTAGCCGATGAACACTGGGTTACGTGAATGGTTAGCTGCAATTTGTCTAAACATTTCAGAAAAATTTTACGATCTACCTCGTCATCATCAACTAATAGAATATGGTATGTCTGCTTGGTGTGGCTCATTATGAATAACTTTCTGGATACTGGTTCGCCAACCAGAAACTATTTAAAGTAGCAATAGAAGAAATAAATTTTTCGGTGTCAAAATGTTTTAAAATATAACCTGACACATTGAGGTTAAATGCCGCTATTTTATCCTTTTCTTCGTTTGAGGTGGTCATTACAAATACCATGTTGTGTTGCAGTTTCGAGTCAGCCCTTAGTTTATTCAAAAATTC
>RDYC01000432.1 GCA_004293295.1 Bacteroidota bacterium | reverse complement strand
CTAACATCCTAAACACACCAGTTTTAGACCCAGAAGCATTTAGAAAAAGCTCACCTATTTATTTTGCTGAAGGCTTAAAAGGGGATTTGCTGATTTGTCACGGTATCATAGATACGAATGTTCATTTTCAGGATGTGGTCAGACTTTCGCAGCGGCTCATTGACTTAGGAAAGACAAACTGGGAGATGGCTGTTTATCCTTTAGAAGATCATGGTTTTGTGTATAATAGTTCTTGGTATGATGAGTACCGCCGTATTTTTGAACTTTTTGAACGCGTCTTGTAGAGTGAAAATAAAAAAACGCTGTGTTCCGAAGTTTACTAAAACACAGCATTTTTTGAAGCACTCATTTACTTTACTTTTTTGATAACGATTTGCTCTGCGTGCTTATTAACTATCTGGTCATACAGCTTCTTCAGTTCAGGATATTCCTCAGGAGTGAAGAGTGTTTTACGAATAGTGATTTTGCTTGTAATCTGAAGTTTCCCTAGTTCATTTTGGACAATACCAAACCTAAAACCAGCATCTTTGTTGGGTAAGTAATAATTCAGAGACTTAGGCAACTCTTCAACCACATAGTTGGCTGGAATAGTGAGGTTTAAGATGTAACTAAAATCTATCTGGTAAGGAAAATCTGCAGGGTATTCACGCTCAGGGCTTTTAAAGACGTTCTCAGTAATGCCAAAAGAAAGCATGGGACTGAAATACAATAAATTACTCGCTTGATCTGCTTGCTTGTTGGTTTTCAAGTGGTATTTTATAGTAAGGGGGAGCTCTATTTCTTTCAAATCTTTGATTTCAATATTGCTAAACTGCCCAATTGTGACATCTTTCATGAGGTTTGTCTTGTATTGCTCCTCTTGGTTATCGATAACACGCCTTTGGTCAAAAGCTGCCTGCTCTTTGTAAAGTTTCTGAATATCACCTTCAAAAACACCGTCTTCGGTCAGCGTTAAGTTACACAAGGTTGTTTCAGTAGATTTGGTCTCTTCGCCTACTTTAATCCAGCCTTGCTTGCTGTCATGCACGCGCCAGGCTTGGCGGTTGTAGGCTTCATCAGAAAGAATGCCAACTGGGGCATATTTTTCTGACAAATCTATTAGATAAGACTTGCCGTCTATGATTACTTCTGTCAGCACATAGTTTAGCATTTTAATATCGGGAAATTCATCATATAAAGTTCCGTTGCTGCGTGTGCTGAGCAGTACAGGATAGGCTTCTATTTTGATATCTTGCAACATGGCTACCAAAAGCAGGTTCATCTGCATCAAATTGCCCTTTTTTTCAGTAAAAGCCTCTTTGGCTGTACGCGTTTGATCATTTATTCCATGTCTATTTTCTAGTGCCACCCTGTTCTTGACGTAAGCGGCCATCGCTTGTACTTTTTGGAGGGGGGTACTGAGATTGTCAGCCACTGCATGCGCTGCCTCATTGACGGCACTATTGCGTAAGTTTAGGCTATGCTCAAAGTTATAACGCTTTAAAAATTGATGATTGATTTGTTCCCATGTCACGACATCCACAGAAAAGCCGCCCTCTATTGTAGCTTTGGCAACATATGCAAAATCTAAACTCATGACGTGGTCTCTCATGGCTGTCATATAAGCTTCTTCTTTAAAAGCAGGCACGTTTTGAGCCTCCCATGCTAAGGTGTTCAACACCAAAGTATCATATTCTTGTATTACAGGGTTTGTCAGAACCCGCAGATTATTCCCCCATTGATCTGAGTACATCACTCGTCCTTCTAATACCCTGCGCGTGATTTTGCCAATGGTTTTATGCTCCGCATTCATATTGGTACGTAGATAGTAGGCTATGTTACTCTCTTCTGGGTACTTGTTTTTATCTTTCCTTGATCTAAGCGTAGAGTTTTTTTCAACAAATGACTTAGGAGCGTATGGTCGGTTATGGTTGCGAGCTGCAATAGTGAAGTCTACAGAAGAAAACTGTGCATGAAACTGGCTGAATAGAGTTGGATAAGTACCTTGGAACTCCCAAGGTTCAATAAAGCGTGAATAGGGGGAGTTGCGGATGTAGCGCAGTTCAATAATCGAGCCTTCTTCTACTTTCGGCATGGTAATCCTCAACTCGCCCATATCTTCTTTTATCTTAATATCAGCAATGTTTTCTTGGGCCAAAGCTGTTTTTTCAATG
>RDYC01000431.1 GCA_004293295.1 Bacteroidota bacterium | reverse complement strand
ATTAGATAATTTAAAAGTAGATAATATTGATATTGATGGTAATACCATCAGTGCTACCAATGCCAATGGTAACGTAGAATTAACCCCTAATGGTTCAGGTGCTGTTATCCTAGATGGTCAGTACTGGCCTACTGGTTCTGGCACTAACGGTCAAATTCTGACTACAAACGGTTCTGGTCAAACTGCATGGACAAGCCCAGCTTCTAGCTCTTTTACTCTTGTTGGTAACACTGGTACTGATTTATTCAATACAGGTGATTCATTGATTTTCTCCGGTGTCGGTGCAATTAGTACTGATGTTACAGATGATACTATCAGTTTTTCAGTTGCAGATGCAACCAGCACAACTAAAGGTGTAGCTTCTTTCAGTGCATTAGATTTTACAGTAACATCTGGCGCTGTTAGTTTAAATGACGAACACATTCAAGATTTAGTTGGTACGATGGTTACTAATAATACCGAAACAGGTATTTCTGTAACTTATGATGATGATAATGGTAAATTAAACTTTGCCGTTAATAATCCTGTAATTACTATTACTGGTGATGCAGACGGTTCTGCTACAATGACCAACTTAGGTAATACATCTATTGCTATTACCTTAGACACTGTTAATACAAACACTGGAACTTTTGGTTCCACCACGGCTGTCCCTGTTTTAACTGTTAACGGTAAAGGTTTAGTCACTTCAGTTAGCACTGCAAGTATTTCTACATCTTTCACAATTGCTGCAGATAATGGAACCCCCGATGTTTTTAATAATGGTGAAACATTAAATATTGTTGGTGGTGAAGGTATTGATACGCTAGTTAGCGCAAGTACTAACACAATTACAATCTCTGCTGAAAATGCAAGCGATATCAACAAGGGTGTAGCTACATTTAATACTGCCAGTTTCTCTGTTAGTAATGGTGATGTAACTATTAAAAACCCCATCAAACAACAAGATAATTTGTTGGAAGCAAAGCATGTGTATATTGGCTTTAACCTGTTTGATATTGTTAGGAAAAATTACAGGGTTAAATTAATAAGTATTGACAGTGCCTCCTTAAATCTAATCATTGATAAATCAGGGAAAGTGAATTTTGATATTTTAAAAAGGGACTCAGAAAAAGAGCAAAAGAATGAGGTTTTTTTATTGGAGTTAAAAAAGGTGGTGTTCTCTCATGTACAGGTGGTTTACCTAAACAAACAAAGTAAACAACACCACCAGGCCAATGTACATAATATGGAATTAACTGGTAACTTCAGCAGTATGGGAGAGGAGGTGGCTTGCAAAGGGAACTTTGATTTGGTGAAATCAGATGAGGCATTGACACGTTTAATTAAAGGTAAAACCATCGCTTTAGACCTTGCTTTCAAGATTAACCACAACACGGCCACCTATACGTTTGCCAAAGGTTTTGTTGATATTGATAAACTGCAGCTATCTCTTTCTGGTCAACTACAAAAAAAGCCTAAAGGGCTAAACTGTGATGTAAAAATTGGTGCAAGGAATTTGGATATTCCATCCTTGTTAAGCTTGTTTCCATTAAATAATAAAATAGCAAATGATTACACCAGCAAAGGAAGTTTGTATTTTACAGGCACAATCATTGGCGAATACAATCAGCAGGTTTCACCTGCAATTAACCTAGAGTTTGGTATTGAAGATGGGTTGTTGAGTAACAATGCAGAAATCAGTTTAAAAGACATTAGCCTTAAAGGTAGTTTTTCTAATGGCAAACTCAAGAGCAAATCATCCAGTTCAATTAACTTAAACAATTTTTCGTTTAAGCTGAATAATGATGAGGTAAAAGGAAGAGCCAGTATTAATAATTTTAATGAACCCATGATTGATGTAAATCTTGTTGGGCAACTAGAGGCGAGTGAGGTCATCAAATTTTCTAAAAGCAATTGGGTCAAATCAGCCAACGGCAATGTGGTCTTTAACATTGATTTTAAAGGTAAAATAAGCGACCTGGAAAAGAAAAATTTTGCAGCAGTTAACTCAGCTGGAAAATTTTCTGTAAACTTATCTGATATTAAGTTTGAAAGTGTTGACAGAGGTATTAATAAATTGGCTGCGTCATTTGCTATTACATCAAAAGATGTACTTATTGAGCAATTTGCAGCTCAAATTAATGAGTCAGATGTTAAAATAACGGGAAAGCTAAACAAC
>RDYC01000430.1 GCA_004293295.1 Bacteroidota bacterium | reverse complement strand
CGCCCGTTGTTTGTTGCCGATCCACTTTTTCATGGAGGGGCATACTACGTTCAAGAAGCTTCTTCCATGTTTTTGGAAGAAGTGTTTAATCAGGTAAAATCCCAAATAAAAAGTCCGCTCCGTGTATTGGATTTATGCGCTGCTCCGGGAGGCAAAAGCACACTTTTATTATCGCTTCTTCAAGATAATGATTTATTGGTAGCCAACGAAATCATTAAAAGTCGTGTCAATATTCTTCAGGAAAACATCATCAAATGGGGGAGAAGCAATGTGGTTGTAACCAATAACGACCCTGAACACTTTAAAGGGCTAAAAAATTACTTTGATGTAATTGTAGTGGATGCCCCATGCTCTGGTGAAGGAATGTTTAGAAAGGATAAAAAGGCTATTGATGAGTGGAGTGAAGATCATGTGAAGTTATGCGCCATAAGACAACAACGGATTTTGGCAGACATAATGCCTGCCTTAAAACCAGGAGGCTTCATCATTTATTCCACTTGTACTTTTAATACCACCGAAAACGAGGAGAATGTCCATTGGATGAGTGAGACCTTTAACTTAAAACCTGTTCAAATTTCACTGTCAAAAGAAACCGGTATTGTTGAATCACAAAGTTGGAAAAATAAGGACCTTTTTGCTTACCGATTTTACTTGCATAAAGTAAAAGGCGAAGGTTTTTTTATTGCTTGTTTACAAAAACACCACCAGCCCGAATACGCAACAATTAAAATAAAAGAACCTAAAATTAATAAACCATCAGCAGCACAAATGGAAGCCATTAAACCTTGGCTGCATGGAGATGTACTAAGTTTTCATTTGCACCAGCAAACAGTATATGGCTACCCAACAGTTTTGTTAAACGACATGATGTATTTACAAACTGTTTTAAACAACCGTATTGCCGGGCTAAATATTGGTGATTTAGTAAAAGGTAAATTGGTGCCCAATCATCAGCTTGCATTAAGCGTGCACCTAAATCCCAATATACAAGCCATTGAGGTAGATAAAGAGAGCGCACTCAAATTTTTGAAGAAGGAGGTTTTTGCCCCACCGGTAAATTTGCCTCAAGATATTTATTTGGTTAAATACAAATCTGTAGGCTTGGGCTGGGTAAAAGTGATGGCAAACCGGATAAACAATTATTTACCCATAAACTGGCGTATTTTAAAGCCTTTAAACGAATTGGTGGCAGGTGGTTGAAAAATAATAGCCTATTATTCAGTGTGTTGTATCAGTAGTGAATGTTCAACACATGTTTTGCCCATTTTACGCCTCTAAATTGGTTAATTCAATTAAGCCTATTGTTTAATGGAAAATAATATAATTGTATCTATGAAAAAACTAACATATTTGATATTGCTATTCCTTGTTTTGCAAGTGAAGGTTAATGGGCAAGATGCCATGACACAAGCATTTGCAAAAAGTTATTCTTACGAGAAGGGGGAGTTATATGCCCAGGCCATTGACATTTTAAAGGAAGTTTATCAAGAAAATAATTATGAAATTAATTTGCGTTTAGGTTATCTGCATTACTTGGCAAACCAAAATCAAGAATCAGTAAAATACTACAATAAAGCCATCGAAATTAAGCCACTATGTATTCAAGCAAAATTAGGTTTGGTGCTTCCCAACGCTGTAATGAAAAAGTGGGACGTGGTAATGAAGCTGTACGAAGAGGTTTTATCTATTGCACCATCATCCAGCTATGTGTCTTATAAGCTTGGGCTAATTCATTACGAGCGTAAAAATTATGCGGCAGCCTATAAATGTTTCGAATTGGTATACAACCTTTATCCGTTTGATTATGAAGGGCTTTTAATGATGGGTTGGGTAAACTTGCAATTGGGTAAAAAAGCCGAGGCAAAGGATTTCTTTAACCGTACCTTATTAATTTCGCCAAATGATAAATCTGCCTTAGATGGCTTAGCTAGGTTAAAATAACAGAAAGTAGTTGAGGATTTTACCCAAACAAAAAGCCCATTATACAATGGGCTTTTTGTTTGTTGTAGTCCCAGCAGGATTCGAACCTGCGACCTACGGTTTAGAAAACCGGTGCTCTATCCAGCTGAGCTATAGGACCAAATTTCGGTTTTACTTTTAAGAGCTAACCGGTGCTCTATCCTCCCGATATCCATCGGGATGAGCTATAGGACCAAATTTCGGTT
>RDYC01000429.1 GCA_004293295.1 Bacteroidota bacterium | reverse complement strand
ATCATCATGCCTAAAATAAAAATTACTCCACTTGAAGCAATAACCCTTTGAGGTATTCTCCCTCCGGGTGAAAAATATTTATTGGGTGATCTTCGGGTTGGGTGAGTTGTTTTAAAATGCGCACATTACGTTTGGCATCGGCCGCAGCGCCAAAAACAATTTTCCTGAACAAATCCCTATCAATATGCTGCGAACAACTGAAAGTAAAAATTAACCCTCCGGGTTTTATTTTTTTAAATGCAATTAAATTTAAATTTTTATACCCCCTGGTGGCATTGGGCACCGACCTTGCAATTTTGGCAAATGCCGGAGGGTCGAGCACCATAATATCATAGTCCTCCTTGGTTTGTTGCATAAACTCAAACACATCGGCTACATAACTTTGGTGGGGCGCTTGTTTAAAGTTGGCTTCAACATTTGCGTTGCACATGTCTATTGCATCCTTACTGCTATCCACGGAATGAACAAGGATTGCGCCTTGTTTAATGGCATATAAACTAAATCCACCGGAATAGCTGAAGGTGTTCAGTACTTTTTTGCCCTTGCTGTACTCCCCCAATATGCTTCTGTTTTCTCTTTGGTCAATAAAAAAGCCTGTTTTTTGTCCCTTTTCCACATCTACTAAAAATGTTATTCCATTCTCCTCTGCCTTTACAGGCATTGAACATGGTTCCCCAACCCAACCACTTTCCATCCCAACTTCTTCAATTCGTTGTGTGTTTTGTTTGGTTTTTACGTAAATGTGTTGAATGCCAACATTTGTTATTGCCTCAAACAGGGCTGCACTAATCAGTTCAGTGCCTTTAATAAGCAATTGCACCACGGCTACATTGTGGTAAACATCAATAATTACACCCGGCAAAAAATCACCTTCAGCGTGAATAAGCCTATAAATATTGGTATTTGCAGGTAGCACATTGGTTCGTAATGCATGCGCTTTTTTAATTTTATCAGCCCAATACGCTTGGTTTAATGGCACCTCATCCGAAGTAAACTCAAACAACCGGCAGGTAATTTGGCTATGTGGCGAAAAAAAACCGTAACCCAAAAGCTCGCCATTATTGGTGGATACTTTAACGATTTGCCCATTGTCGGCTTTGGGCATTGTTTTAACGGCTCCGCTAAACACCCACGGATGCCTATTTACCAATGAGCGTTCTCTTCCCGATTTTAATACTAACGTTTCCAAACTTTTTTACCTTTGCTTTGCACAAAAATGTACTTTTTCTCGTTTATTACGTCATGCGTTTATTATTAGCCTTATCGGTGTTGGTTTTAAGTATTGGTTCACAGCAACATGTTTTTGCACAAGATGTGGTAATGGCCTACGGCCGTACACTGAGTGCTGATAGGGTTAATATTGTGCAACTGGCCAGCATTTTAAACAAAAGCCAACAAAAAAAAGCCATTAGTAACCGGCAAGGTTATTTTAAACTACCAGCCACTGCAACAGATACCATTATCATTACGGCTATTGGATATGATAGTGTAACATTTACAGCCGGTGAGTTGATAACGGCAGAAGGAAATGACACCGTAGTGGTGTTGTTAAAACCCAAAAACTTTATATTAAAAGAGGCCAAAATTGTGTCGTCAAACCCTAGAAGGGATAGTTTAGCCAGGGCTGCTGCCGAGTTTTTAAAAACAGACCCATTAATGAACAACTACGACCGCATATTAAACAGGCCAAAGGGAGGTTTAATGAACCCCCTTACGGCCATGTATCAAGAGTTTAGCAAAGAAGGAAGGGATGCTGCACGGTTTGAAGATTTTTTGTACTACATGGAAAAGCAAAAGCTTGTTGACCGCAGGTTTAATCGGGAATTTGTGAAAAAAGCAACCGGACTTCCTGAAATACAGTTGGATGAATTTATGGTGTTTTGTAAGCCTGATAAAGATTTTGTAATTTCTGCCAGCGAGTATGACCTGATTGCGAAAGTGCAGCAATGTGCCAAAGATTTTAACTTAAAAAGAAGACAACGGTAATGTTTAAGTAAGATTAGGTTTATCCTGTTTTTTTGTTACAAACAATTAACTAACAATGCCTTTAATGCGGTTGTTATATCTAAAGTAATTGTATTTTAGCAGTATAAACAACAACCACTATGAAATTTCAACAGTTTGCAAACGAAATGAAATGGAGAAGGTTTAAAGTGCCTATAAAAG
>RDYC01000428.1 GCA_004293295.1 Bacteroidota bacterium | reverse complement strand
ACTTTTCCAAACACCTCCGCCTGTGCTACCAAAGAAAAAAAGGTTGGGTTTGCCTGCTACCCCTGTTACGGCGGCAGAACGCCCCCCACGATAAGGGCCTATAGACCGCCAACGCATCATATTGAAGTATTTTTCTTCGTATTGGTAGTTAGATTGGGTGTTGGTTGCATTTTTTTTAGTTTGCGCATGCAATTCATCAGTAAAAAACCAACAAAAAAAAGCAAAAAGAAGTAGTAATTTTCTAATTCGTATCATTTCAATCATATAATAAGAGTTTAATTGTTGCATTATAATAGAAGAACAATAATAATAAGTATTTTAAGAAAATACAAAAAAACGAACCTTTTTGAGGTAAATATACAAAGAAATACGATTTTTGTCGTATATTTGCGAGCCAAATGAAAACAGCCATAGATTACAACAATATACCAGGTGCCGACACGCGCGATATGCAAATGTGTATGCTACAATTGGGCAATATTTATGTATCCCAAAAAAATGCTAGCGCATTGTACCCGCTTATTAAGGCCCTGAAACAATCTTTTGCCATATCAACCACACTGCACATTAGAGCCGAAACCGAAAAACTGGAATACCACTACTTTGGTTTATTAAATAAGCCGGCATTGGCCTTGCCCAAATTAGAACAGTCTCTGGCACTTAAAGATTCATTGGCCTTACTGGAATCCTCTACCATTAAACAAGATATTACCAAAGAACTAAAAGATAGGGAACAACAATTGCAAATCAGTTTGTTAACCAAAAGTAACGAACTGAGCAAAAGCTATACCTGGTTTTTTGCCATTCTAGCCATTACTACCGCAGCTATATTATTGTTGGTGTTTTATAACTACAAACAACAAAAACAAAACTTAAACAAACAGGCTCAATTAAACGCAGCCATCATGGCCCAAAAAACAGAAATTGAAGGCTCTTTGCAAAAAGCTTACGATGCCAACAAAGCAAGAGAAAACGTAATTCAAATTATGGCCCATGAGTTGAGGAGTCCTATTAGCGGTATTGCTGCAATAAGCGGCACCTTATTGCAAAATGATGGGATGAACCCTTCGGAACAAAACGAATTAATTGCGCTGATTGAAGGTACAGCTACAAAATCATACCACCTCATTAATGAACTGATTGAAACCAATAGCACACGCAAATTGCAACTTACCAAGCGACAATTTGATGTAAAAAAGTTACTGGAAGAAACCATTAACTTATTACAATTTAAAGCACAGGACAAAAAGCAGGTTATCCAATTGCATGCTCCCGATGGTTCGATAATGGTAACAGCTGATGAGGAAAAAATGGGTAGGGTGTTTAGCAACTTATTGACCAATGCCATTAAATTCAGTCCACTTCAAGAAAAAATAAGGGTAACCATAACACCCAATTCGGGCTATTTACAGGTTGCGGTTATTGACAACGGCAAGGGTATTCCACAAAGTCAGCTAAAAAACATTTTTAACTTATTTACCAGTGCTCAACAAACAGGCACTGCCGGTGAAAAAAGTTTCGGTATCGGCTTATCCGTATGTAAGCAAATTGTAGAAGCACATGGCGGGCATATTGAGGTAATTAGTACAGAGGGCAAAGGAAGTACTTTTACGGTCCAATTACCTTTAACTGATAATGTTTAGGCTGCTCCTCCAACTTTTTGCATAATTACTGCTTAGTTCATAACTTCTTTTTTGGGTTCTTACCTCCGTGCCGTTATATTCTTCCACAAAAACCGCATGCACAAACTCATTGCGGTTGGCTTGTAAAAATTGGCTGCGTAACGGGGTTGGGAGTACTTGGTTGATAATTCGCTGTAAACTATTGGTTATGATGTATGTTGTTTCTGTGTTGTGCAGAAAAATTTTGGTATAACGCCCTTCCACTGACAAAGCCTCCACATTGGCCCAGGCTATTTTTTTATACTTGTTGCCTTGTTTCACAAAAAAATCTTCCGGTTCTTTTACCTGCTGTTCCAACACGGCTATTTTTTTCTCGGTAAAATTTCCAATTGCCGCATGTATTGCTGCATATAATGCGGCCTCGTTAACTGGTTTAATCAAGTAAGCCGAAGGATTTGCTTTCATGGCAGATTCCACGGTATGCATATCTGTTCCGCTGGTAATAAAAATGATGGGCTTATGGTAAACAGTATGAATAAGCTTGCC
>RDYC01000427.1 GCA_004293295.1 Bacteroidota bacterium | reverse complement strand
TAGAACAATTGAAACCACTTGAATATCAAAATTCTCTACAAAATCTATTTTAAATCCGATTGAAACAAAAAAGATAGGGGCAAAAATATTGGTTACAAACTGGTGAATAATATCCCTTGTTTTTTCGTTGAGGTGAACACTATCACCAACGGCAATGCCCACAATAAATGCCCCGAAAATAGCATGAATTCCGATAACCTCTGTAAATGCAGCACCCAAAAATGCCAGTGCTAGCGAGAAGGCCAATACCCCTCCTGGCCAACTTAATTTGCGTTGGGCCCATGGCAAAGACTTGTTGATTACAATACGCCCTACGCTAAGCATAAGTATGGCATACAATATTGTGTAACCTAGGGTGTATAAAAAATGAAACGGGTCTGATCCGGTATTAATCATACCAAGCACCACACTAAACAATATCCATCCAATTAAATCATCAAACATGGCAGCTGCAATAATAATCATGCCTACCTTGGTTTTAAACAGGTTTAAATCCATCAGGGTTCTTGCAATAATGGGCAGAGCAGAAATAGCCATGGCAGTACCCATAAACAATGCAAATACTATAGGGTCTTTACCGGCAGTACCACCCATTAAATCATTGTAGTAGAATCCGGCTAGAAATCCGAGCACTAGCGGAATAACTAAACCTACCAGGCTGGTTTTAAAGGCTGTTTTTCCTTGCTGGCGTATTATAGAGAGTTCAACCTCCATACCCGCCACAAATAACAACAGCACTACAGAAACTGTTGAAATGCCGCTAAGCACTAAGCCAACGGTGCCTTTGGTTGTAAAAATTGTGTCCGTTAGTGCTGGAAAGTAGTTACCCAATAAACTTGGCCCTAATAAAATGCCCGCCACCAACTCCCCAACCACAAGGGGCATTCTGAGTTTTCGGAAAAACTCACCTAAAATACGGCCCAATAAGAGCATGCAGCCTAAGGCTACAAGTAAATTTATGATTTCGGCATGCTTCATTTAATGCTATTGGGTGTTTGAGGTTATAGTTCGGTTTCAACTCTTGAGTGAATAATCATCAGGTCGCAAGGTAAGTCAGCCAGCGCATATTCGATGTCGTGCGGAAAAACCCTGTCTAATAGATTTAATTTGGTATCAGGAGAATTTAACACCAATAAATCTGCCTGATGCTCGCGGGCAAAATTACTGATAACATATCCCGGCTTACCTTCCAATCGTTCTGTATTTACGCGCAACCCTCCACAATCCGTGCAAGCCAAAATCTCATTAAGCTTATTCACCTCTTCAATCACTATTTTTTCTTTATGGTCGTCTAACTCATTGTTTGTAAATACATCGGTGCGTATAAGGGCCATTTTTCCGGCATCTTGCTCTTGTATCACAAATACATCATTGGCATAAGCTTGTTTACCCACATAAATAGCCGTTTCGATGGTATAAACTGTTTTCGGATTATCACTCCCCTCAACAACAATGCGTTTAACCGGTTTCGACTGAATCTCCGGCTCACGCAACATCAATATGCTGCATTTGGCCTTTCGGCAAAGGTTTCTGGCAATACTTCCCATAAAGTACTTAAACATGCTTTCGCGTTCCAAGGCTCCGGCAACCAGCAGGTCCACATCTTCTTGTTTACAAATTTCCAGTATTTTTTCTACCGGATCTCCTTGTTCCCAAATGAGTTTATGCTGGCTTCCGTCTAATTCAAAACGGTGTAATAAATGTTTAAGGTATTGCTCTTGCTGCAAACTTTTTTCGCCAATATGTATAAATATAATTTGCGCTTGAAATATTTTTTGCAACCTGCGCGATTCAGCTAAAATAGCTTCTATTCTTGGGGTAAAACCAATAGCAACCGCAATTTTTTGAAACGGAAAAGGCGGCTTTTTTACTGCTGTACTCATGGTACAAAAGTAATAAATAAATGGGTTGTATCATGTAGTTATAAATGAAGTTTTTAAACAGCCAAGGCCGCCCCCGTTTTAGGGGCGGCCTTGGCTGTTTGTTTATTATTCAGGTGCGATGGCTATTCTTTCATCATTTTTTTGCTGTCAATGGTTTTACCATCAACTACTAAAGTGTAGGTATATACTCCAGATGATAAATCATCGGCAAATACGTTTAGCACGCCTTTGCCTTTTTCGGTGATATCATGTGTTTTAATGATTTTACCATCAGTTGTGGTGAAAATAATTTGGGC
>RDYC01000426.1 GCA_004293295.1 Bacteroidota bacterium | reverse complement strand
ATGCTTAACGTAAGTTTTTCGGTATTTCTAAAAAATTCTTTTCTTCCGTTTTTAAAACGAATTTCCGCCGCATCAAAAGGCGCCTGACCTCCTGGCAATGTCATGTTTGACAACCAATCAAATACCGAAAGTTTGTTGCAGCTATCGGTGCCGCAAGTCCCATTATTATTACACCCTTTTGGTGCACCGCCGTCAGCGGTTGAACAACTTGTACATGCCATAATTTAAATATATAGTGATTGTCCTTAAATGGACTACGTTTCAAAACGTTTTTGAGCGTAAAGATATTGATTTTTTATGGAAACTTTCAAATTCAATCTTTTGAAGTTTTACAAAAACAAAAAACCTATCTGTTATTAAAACGAAATAGGTCTTTTTATAGTATTGTAAATCTAAAAATTATGTTTCTTTCACGGTAATAATGTGAACCGGACAAGCCTTTGCTGCTAATTCACAATTTTCAACAATGGTATGGTCAGCCGATTTTAATGTGTGAAAACCTTTGGCATCAACTGCTTTTATTAAAACTGATTTCCCGTCTTTTTTGGACATTTGAAATTGGGCTGGTGCCATTTCAACACAATAATTACAGCCAATACATTTGTCTCTTTGTAGCGTTACAACGACCATTAGTTTTCGACAATTTTATACATTTTGTCCGATAAACGAATGCGGAACGGCACTTTCAAAGTACAACTATCACCTTTGGTTGCTTTTTCTGAAGTTGTATCATTCACAAAGAAATCTTCTAAAATTAATTCTTGTGCACCAGTTGACGGACCTGTGATTAGTATTTTATCACCTTTTTTAATATCGTAAGCTTCAATTTTGAATTCAGCTATGCTTGATTTTGGAAAATAATGCATTCCTTTTCCAACGTATACTTTTTTCTGAGTCGCATTGGAACCTGGATTATCTGACCATTCGCCTAATTTTTGTCCCAAATAATACCCGCTCCAAAAACCACGATTGTAAACCGTTGCCAAAGCTTTCATCCAAGTATTGATTTTTTCTTTCGTAAACGTTCCTTCATAATACGAATCGATAGCTTCACGATAGGTTTTGATAACGGTTGCCACATAATCAGCTGCTCGTCCTCTACCTTCAATTTTCAAAACTTTTATTCCAGAATCAATTACTTGATCTAGAAAATCTAAGGTACATAAATCTTTTGGCGACATTAAATATTCGTTGTCTACTTCTATTTCAAAACCAGATTCTTGGTCAATAACCGTATATTTTTTGCGACAATTTTGTTTGCAAGCACCACGATTTGCTGACGAATTATGTGAATGTAAACTCAAATAACATTTTCCCGAAACCGCCATACATAAAGCGCCGTGACCAAAAATTTCAATTTCAACCAAATTTCCACTTGGCCCTTTAACTTGTTCTTTTTCGATGTCTTCGGTGATTTTTTTTACTTGGCGCAAACTCAACTCGCGAGACAATACAATGGTATCGGCAAACATGGCGTAGAATTTTACCGTTTCGATATTAGTCACATTCAATTGAGTAGAAATATGTACTTCCATTCCAATCGTTCTAGCCGTCATAATAACCGCTTGATCGGATGCAATTACAGCCGTAATTTCTGCTTCTTTGGCTTTGGTCAACAATGTTTTTACAATAGATAAATCGTGATCGTAAATAATGGTATTTAAAGTTAGATAAGTTCTAACGTTTTTTTCATTACATCTGCGCGCAATTTCTGGTAAATCATCTAAAACAAAATTTACTGTAGCACGTGCACGCATATTTAATTGTTCGACACCAAAATAAATCGAATCGCAACCATTATCTAAAGCGGCTTGCATGGATTCGAAATTTCCTGCAGGCGCCATTAATTCTATTCTTCCCGAAGTTGTCATTAGCCAATAATTTTAAATAATTTATCAGATAATCTTACTCGGAATGGCACTTCGAAAGTTACTTTATCGCCTGATTTTGCAAGAGTATTTTCAGTTCCGTTTACCAACATTTTCTCTAAAACTAATTCTTGGTTTCCAGTTGTTGGTCCAGAAATTAAAATTCTATCACCTAGATTTAATTCTTGATTTTCTATGACGAAAAGGCCTACTTGTGCTTTCACATAATAATGTTCGGCTTTACCAAGCAATACTTTTTTTATTTTTATTTTTTGACGAATGTCTTTCGTTTTTTCAGCTACAGCCAAAGGTTTATCGGACAAC
>RDYC01000425.1 GCA_004293295.1 Bacteroidota bacterium | reverse complement strand
AAGAAACCTTTTTGTTTTAATGTTATAGATGATTATACCTTACCTATGAAAAAAATAAAACAAGTCACTGATTTTTTGGAAACGTTAGCCCCGTTGTCTTATCAAGAGAGTTATGACAATTGTGGCTTGCTAACCGGACAGGCTGATTGGGAGATTAAAAAAATTCTAATCACATTGGACTGCACAGAAGAAGTGGTTGACGAAGCCATCGCCACAGGCTGTAACCTAATTGTGGCTCATCACCCCATTATTTTTAGCGGACTAAAAAAATTAAATGGCAAAACCTATGTAGAACGCACCATCATTAAGGCCATTAAAAATGATATTGCTATTTATGCCATCCACACCAATTTGGACAATGTGATTACTGGTGTTAACGCCAAAATTTCGGCACAATTGGGCTTGCAACACACCAAAATATTAGATGTTAAAAGTGGTGGCTTACTAAAAAAGTTGGTGGTATATGTGCCCAAAAATTACCTTCAAGTTGTTCAAGAGGCCATATTTAATGCAGGTGGTGGTAACATAGGGCATTACAGCGAGTGTAGCTTTTTTTCGGAAGGTGTCGGTACCTTTAAAGGCAATAACCAAAGCAATGCCTTTGTTGGAGAAAAAAACAAACAACACCTTGAGCCTGAGTATAAGCTTGAAGTGCTTTTACCTGCGCATTGTTTAAACAAAGCACTACAAGCAGCTCAATTGGCTCATCCTTACGAGGAAATGGCCTATGATGTACTGCCAATAAACAATGCAAACCCTGAGGTAGGCAGCGGAATGATTGGTGAATTGCCGGAAGCACTGGCCGCAAAAGATTTTTTACACCATGTAAAAACAAGCATGAACCTGCAAGTTATTAAATTTACACCTTTTGATAAGCCGATTAAAAAGGTGGCAGTTTGCGGTGGCTCAGGTAGTTTCTTGCTAGGTAAAGCTATTGCTGATCAAGCAGATGCATTTGTATCTGCAGATTTTAAATACCACGAATATTTTGATGCCGAAAACCGCCTAATGATTGCAGATATCGGTCATTATGAGAGTGAAATTTTCACAATAAACCTATTAGCTGATAAAATTTCCGAAAAATTCCCTATTTTCGCGGTCATTTTATCAAATATTAATACGAATCCAATAAACTATTATTTTTAAAATATGGCTGCAAATACCGAGTTAAACGTAGAACAGAAGTTAAAAGCACTTTACAAATTGCAGGTAATTGACTCGAAAATTGACAAGTTACGTTCAGTTAGAGGAGAATTACCCATGGAAGTTGCTGATTTAGAAGATGAATTAGCAGGCATTGAAACTCGCAGCGAAAACATGGATGCGGAGGTTAAGCAAATGGAGGCTTCTATTTCGTTAAATAAAACGAAAATCATGGACTCTAAAGCCAACATTAAAAAATACGAAAAGCAACTTGAAAATGTGAAAAACAACCGTGAATTTGATGCTTTGAATAAGGAAATTGAAATTGCCGGACTAGAAGTACAAGCTGCCGAAAAACGCATCAAAAATTTACAATTTGACATTGAGCAAAAAAAGGAGAGCAAAGAAGCTTTATCTGCTGAGTTGGAAGGACGTAAAATTGACCTGAAAAATAAAAAAGCGGAATTAGATACCATTGTTGATGAAACCGAAAAGGAAGAACGCGATTTGTTAGCCCTGCGCGAAAAAGCAACTGCCAGTATTGAAGAACGTTTGTTAAATGGTTACAACGGTATACGCGGAAATGTTAAAAACGGTATTGGTATTGCCATCATTGAGCGCGATTCATGCGGTGGATGCTTCTCTAAAATCCCACCTCAACGTCAGGCAGATATTCGCCAACGCAAAAAAATATTGGTTTGTGAGCATTGTGGTCGTGTATTAGTGGATGCACAATTGGCAGAAGAAGTAACCCTGTAAATTTTCAGCACGTTACCTGTAATACATATATGACAATTTTTAAAGGAGCAGTATCGGTATATACCTTATTGCTCCTTTTCCTTTTCCCCCACTCGCTTGCAGCAGAGCCTGCCAGTGTTTTCTACTTTTCGCCAAACTGCGTTGAAGCCCAAAAACATGTTGCTGCACTCCGTTTAAATAAAGCAGCTCAATTGTTAAGCGAAGAAAAAACGGCAAACCCCAATAATGCAGCTGTTTATTTTCTTGAAAACTACGTTGATTTTTATAGACTGGTTACTTCTCAAGATTTTTCCATTATA
>RDYC01000424.1 GCA_004293295.1 Bacteroidota bacterium | reverse complement strand
GGTTAACGAGAGCAAACTGAGCAGCGTAAGTTTTACGGTATACAACCGTTGGGGCAATGAAGTATACACCACCACCAACCCCAACGCTTGTTGGCTAGGTACAGATAACAACAACAATGCTGTACCTGCCGGAGTGTATTATTATGTGTTAACCGGAAAAAACAATTGTGGCACCCCTTTAACCAACAATGGTAGCATACAGGTGCTGAGGTAAGCAGTAAGCCACTTAAAGCCGATTTAAAAAAAGAGTATTTACCCTATGAAAAAAAGGGGTTTTTACCATTGGTTTTGCTGTTGTTTAGGAGTATGTTTGAGGTGTTAGTATAGTTGCGGAGAACCGCACTTTGTGAACCCAAAGAGCTATAGTTTTACCAATACATTAATAATTTTGCACTGAAAGCTAACTTAACCGACTTAACATAAAAAGATTGTTAGATGATTTTAAAAGAATTGAAACCGAGAAAGGCATTAAACAAAGCCTTTTTAAAAGTAAAACCGAACAGGACTGAAATTGAAGGTTTCAAGACCAATCTCATTACTTTACTCAACAGGACAAATGACACTGAAAGCGAAGAGTTTCATAAAAACTTGGTTTCGGACTTTCTAAAGAAAACTTATTACGACCCAAACCATTTTATAAATACAAAAGGTCGAAACGACCTTGTTATTCATATTGGCAACAGTGCAAAAAGTTCTGTTGGTGTAATCATTGAAGCTAAAAAGCCAACCAACAAAACGGAAATGATTACCACCAAAAAACTGAACGCAAAAGCGTTTCAGGAATTGGTTTTGTATTACTTACGTGAAAGAATTACACTCAAAAATCTTGAAGTAAAGCATTTGGTGGCGACTAACATTAACGAATGGTTCATTTTTGACGCCACCCTGTTTGACAGACTTTTTGCCCAAAACAAAAATCTTGTAAAACAATTTACAGAATTTGAAGGTGGGCGTTTGGCGGATACAAAAACCGATTTTTTCTACAAACAAATTGCCGAGCCATTTATCGCTGACATAGCAACAGAAATTGAATTTACTTACTTCAATATTCAAGACTTTCAAAAGCCATTACGCAATACCGACAAAGCAGACGACAATTCGCTGATTGCTTTATTTAAATTACTTTCGCCAGAGCATCTTTTAAAACTTCCATTCACCAACGACAGTAACAGCCTAGACAAAAGATTTTACAGCGAGTTATTACACATTATCGGTTTAACAGAAACCAAAGAAGGAAGCAAAAAAATAATTGAAAGAAACAAAGAAGGCGAAAGAAATTCGGGGACAATTCTTGAAGATGCAATCATTCAGCTTGACAGCTTAGATAAATTAAGCCGATTAGACAAACCGAGCCAATTTGGAAACACACAACAAGAACGCTTATTTAACGTAGGACTCGAATTAAGCATTACTTGGATAAACAGAATTTTGTTTCTCAAATTGTTGGAAGCCCAACTCATCACATATCACAAGGGCGACAAATCGTATTCGTTTCTCAATCTTGACAAAATCAAAAACTATGACGACCTAAACAGCTTGTTTTTCCAAGTGTTGGCTCGCAAGTATAGTAACAGAAATGATGATGTAAAAAAGGCATTTGAAAAAGTACCGTACTTAAATAGTTCACTTTTTGAACCGACTGAAATTGAGCAAGTAACCTTATTCATAAGCAATTTAAAGGACGATAAGAAAATACCAATCATTTCAACCACCGTATTAAAAAACGACCAAGGCAAAAAGAGAACAGGAAGTTTAACTACGCTTGAATATCTCTT
Organism: Bacteroidota bacterium; assembly: GCA_004293295.1. Classification (GTDB taxonomy): domain Bacteria; phylum Bacteroidota; class Bacteroidia; order UKL13-3; family UKL13-3; genus UBA6183. Next base: position 429 of record RDYC01000424.1, on the reverse strand, counting down.
TGAGTTTTTGAACGCTTACGATTTCAGTAGTGAAGGTTCGGAAGAAATTCAGGAAGACAACAAAACGCTGATTAACGCTTCGGTTCTCGGTTTGATTTTCGAGAAAATTAACGGCTACAAAGACGGTTCGTTTTTCACTCCCGGCTTCATTACCATGTACATGTGTCGTGAAACCATTCGCAAAGCGGTAGTTCAGAAATTCAACGAAACGAAAAAATGGAATTGCTCAACGGTAGAAGAACTTTACGACAAAATTGAAAACCGAAAAGAAGCCAACGACATTGTAAACAGTATCAAAATTTGTGATCCGGCAGTAGGTTCTGGACACTTTTTAGTTTCGGCACTTAATGAAATGATTGCCGTAAAAAACGACTTGAAAATTTTGCAAGACCGTGAAGGTAAACGCTTGAAAGAATACCAGGTAGAAGT
>RDYC01000191.1 GCA_004293295.1 Bacteroidota bacterium | reverse complement strand
CCTTTAAGCGGCTGAATGGCTTTGGGGTGAATAACGGTAGCTCCGTAATAGGCCATTTCAATGGCTTTTGTGTAACTTAATTCATCTAATTTAATTGCTGCCGGAAACTTTTTAGGATCACCATTCATCACCCCTGCCACATCTTTCCAAATGGTAACACTATCGGCTTTTAAGCCATAAGCAAAAATAGCTGCACTATAATCACTTCCTTCTCGTCCTAATGTGGTTGTATTATGCTCCTTGTTTTGTCCAATAAATCCTTGAGTAATTACCAACTGTTTGGCTACAATTGGCTTCAGTTTCTTTTCAATCATTGTTTCAGTTAGCCCCCAATCAACCCTTGCATCCCTAAATGTGGCATCTGTATTTATAAAGTTTCGGGCATCCATCCACCTGTTTTTCACATCCACTTGGTTAAGATAACTGCTTACAATTCGTGTGCTAAAAATTTCGCCATAACTCACAATTTGGTCGTAGTTATAATCATAAGCTCCTTCGCAATCCGACTCTAACAAACACTCCAATTCAATAAAAAGATTTTCAATATCGTGGTAAGCATGGGTATCAGTATTATCCAACAAACCACTGATGATTTCGTCATGAAAATTTTTAATCTCTTTATACAAGGTTTGTTTTTTCTCTACATGATTATGATAATGAGCGTGAGCAAGATTTTCGAGGGCATTGGTTGTTTTACCCATTGCTGAAACCACCACCAGCAGTGAATCGTTGGCATATTGTCCCAATATTTTTGCTACATTTTTTACGGCTGCGGCATCTTTAACTGATGCTCCTCCAAATTTGAATACTTTCACCAGATTTAACATTAACTAATAAGCCTGCAATATACAACCTGATTGAAATAATTGGTTGCAGATTTGTTGAACTTAAGGGTTACCTTATATTTGCCAGATAAATATACAAAAACTAGCATGAGCAAATTTAATGTAACTACGTTGGGCCAATTTATTATTGAACGCCAAAATGAGATTCCAGTAGCCAAAGGCGAGTTTTCCCGTTTATTAAGAGACATAGGCATTGCTGCTAAAACTATCAGTCGTGAAGTTAACCGTGCAGGCTTAGCAGAAATTTTAGGGGATGCAGGTAGTGAAAATGTGCAAGGCGAAGACCAAAAAAAGCTTGATGTGATTGCCAACAACTTAGTTATTGATTGTTTAACACGTGGTGGTGAGGTATGCGCAATAGCCAGCGAAGAGAATGATGAGATGATTTATATCCAATCACCTGTTAGTAATAATGCCAAATACGTAGTTGCCATGGACCCGCTGGACGGTTCAAGCAATATTGATGTAAATGTTTCAATAGGAACTATATTTAGTATTTTTCAGCGGGTTACTCCTGTTGGAAGCAAACCGGATTTAAGCGACTTTTTTCAACCAGGAAACCAAATGTTGGCAGCGGGATATGTAATTTATGGAACCAGTACCATGTTGGTTTATACTACCGGTAATGGTGTAAATGGATTTACATTAGACCCTAGCATTGGTGAGTTTTGTTTGTCGCACCCTGATATGAAAATACCTGCAATGGGTAAAACATACAGTTACAATGAAGGAAATATACTTAGTGCTCCTAATGGAGTAAAAGAATACATTAATTGGTGCCAACAGGTTGATAAACCAACAAACCGTCCTTACAGTGCCAGGTATATAGGCAGCATGGTGGCTGATTTTCACCGCAATTTATTAAAAGGTGGTATATTTATTTACCCGCCTACGGCAAAATCGCCTAATGGTAAGCTAAGGCTCATGTACGAGTGCAACCCTATGGCTTTTATTGTTGAACAAGCGGGTGGCGTAGCTGATACCGGAAACGGGCGGGTGCTGGATATTGTACCCAACGATTTGCACCAACGTGTGCCTATTTATATGGGTTCAAAAGATATGGTAGGTCAGTTATTGGGGTTATTGCATCAATAACTTTATTACATTCCAAATTTATAAAAGCCGCTTTGCGGCTTTTTTTATTGGTGCATACTAGCACATTATTGGTAATGGTGAAGGTACTTTACATTTCTAAAACTCGTTTGTTTCATTAGCTATTGATTCGCTGTTGCTAGTAATCGCTGCAAGAAATTTGTATATAGGGCTTAACGTTGGTTTCAATATGGAATAAGTGCCCGTTTGGGGATTGAATGTGTGTTTACCCTCGCCTTAATTCCAGCATTTGAGTATCAACAAACTGACACCTATGGCAACACATTAAGACAAGAAAAATTTGGCTTAAACAGGTGTTTGCAGTTGGAATTTTACCTTAACTTTATTAAATGCAAGAGAAGTGATTAAATTAAAGTCTACTGTTTTTTTGCCTAAAATAATCCATTGATTTCAGCATCAATTTTGCTAATAACTGTTCCTAAATCCTAGGGATGATCGGCAAAGTTTAAATTATCTACATCAATAATTAAAAGCTTATGCTTGTAGCTACTAATCCAAGCTTCATAACGTTCATTTAAACGCCTTAAATAATCCAATCGAATACTGTCTTCGTAATCTCTTCCGCGTTTTTGTATGTTGTTTACTAAGCTTGGTATAGATGCCCTCAGGTAAACCAATAAATCAGGAGCCTTAATGGTTTGACTTAACGAATCAAACATTTTTTGATAGGTTTCAAAATCACGGGTGCTCATTAAGCCCATGCTATGTAAGTTCGGTGCAAAAATGTGGGCATCTTCGTAGATGGTTCTATCTTGTATTACCTTTTTTTTGCCTTTTTGAAGCTGCAGCACCGTATTGTAGCGGCTGTTTAAAAAGTAAATTTGGAGATTAAAGGCCCAACGTTGCATATCCTCATAAAAATCGCTGATATACGGATTATCCTCTACATCCTCGTAATGTGGTTCGAATTTATAATGACGAGCGAGTAAAGTGGTTAACGTAGTTTTTCCAGATCCAATATTCCCAGCGATAGCTAAATGCATAATTATGTAACTTACTTAAAGCACAAGTTTATGCTTTTAATGCGAAATACTAAAGTATGTGGATATTTTCCTCAACCCTCAATAACAGTAGGTTTAATGTTTGGCATCTTTTTTACAGCATGCATGCAGATTATTATATGCTTTTTCATCAGCTATTTGCCCATCTGCATCATATCCTGATTTAACAATAGCCAACCTAAGTTTGTCAAGGTTAGTTTTCTTCGGATCAAACGTAACGGTAAAAACCTTGGTATCAACATCCAAGTTACTGTTTTTTACCCCTTTTTCATAGGCCATTGCTTTTTCTAAGGTTTCCTTGCACATGTCGCACACGGCACTTGTTTTGATTTTAACAACATGTAACCCATTTACTAGGGTTACATTTGTATCAACAGGCTGCTGCGCTTGGGCTGCGGTGGTTAATACACACCACATAAAAATTAATCTAAGTATATGTTTCATCCCTTTTTTATTACAAAGATGGGCTTTTTTTGTTTAATTCAGCTTTAGATAGGGAAGTAATTTATTGTAGGTACTATCATGCATAATTACAATATGCTTCAGGTCATCTACCCGCTTAAAATTGCCATGTTGCAAACGATAATTGATAATGGCATTGGCCAGCCTTGACTTTATGTAAGGGTTTCTTTTAAGTTCTTCTAAGGTAACCGTATTAATTGGCAGGTATCTCACTTTAGTAACATCAACAATGATTTTACCCTCTAATTCCTGCAAAACATCTTCATCTATTCCATAAATTTCAAGCAATTGGGTTAAGGTGAAAAAACCACCCAACCGTTGCCTATAATCAATAATTTTAGATGCCATCTTGGGGCCAATTCCGTAGAGTGCTACCAACTGAGAGGAGTCGGCCGTATTTACATCAACAACAATTTGTTTTTTACTTGCTTGCTGCTCAAGAAATGTTTTTGTAGGTGTTTTATCAAATGTTGTATTGTCAATTCTCACGTACGGAATCAACTGCCTAATCAAGGTGCTATCAACTCCGTAAATTTTAAATAAATCATCCGCCTTTTTAAACTGCCCCCCTTTTAAGCGGTAATTTAACATGCCTCTTACTACTTTAGGGCTAAACCCCAACTCCGTTAGTGTTATCGAATCAGCCGAGTTTGGGTTAAAGTAAAATAATTGAGGGGTTGATTTAACTGCAACACTATTGGTATCACTTGTTGTAGCATATGTGCTTAATGTTTCATCGGTTTGCGGTTCTATTGTGCCCAAATCGGTGATTTTAAAATCCAACACATTGGGTGGGTAAACGAGCCTGTAAAACCAAGGAGCCAAAGCCACCAACACCATTAATACAACAAGGCCAAAAATACCCTTTTGTTCAGTTCGGCTAAAAACAAAAAATTGTTTAATTAAGGTTACGGTTTTTCTTATCTCTTTCATTACGCTCTTTTTGGTCTCTGCGCACAAAAAAGTAATATAATAAGACCGCCACAAAAATGGCAAAAAATGCCTCAGTAGCCATCCAAACCCAAAAATTACTGCCCCAATCCATGTTTTTATATTTTATGCTGCAAAGATGTGCTTTAAATTGAATTATTTGAAGTGAGTTGTGTCAGTTGTCTTTCAATTATGGCCAATCCATCTTCGAAACGGTGTGGTTGATAACCCAACTCCCGCATGGCTTTGGTTACCTGAAAACCTGTTATGGGCGGGCGTTTTGCCGGTTGTTTGATTCCTTCGCTTGTTGAAAAATTCAGTAGTGATTTATCCAACTTAAAATAGTCGGCCACACGATAAACCAAATCAAATACGCTCATGTAGTCAATACCACTAATGTTATAAATACCTTGGGCCATTTTATCGGCAGCTAAAACACAACCTTGAGCCAAATCCTCTGCTAATGTTGGTGTTCTAAATTGATCGCCAACTACGTTTAATGTTTTACCTTGCTCTAAATTGGTTTTAGCCCATAACACAATATTGCTTCGGCTCATATCATTCACCACGCCATAAACTAGTACTGTGCGTAATATGGCCCAGCTGTTGCAATTGGCCATTATTTCCTGCTCAGCTTTTAATTTGCTGTTCCCATAATAACTTAAAGGGTTGGGTGTTTCATCCTCAGTAACCGGACCGTGTGTGCCATCAAAAATAAAATCGGTAGATAGGTGTATCAAATGTGTGTTACTTTTGTTACAGGCTTCAACCAGGTACTTTACCGCATCAACATTTAACGCGTCACATCCTGCATGATCGCCTTCACACGCATCAACGTTAGTCATGGCTGCGGTATTAATCACCACATCCGGCTTAATTCCGCTAATAAGGGTTTCAACCTCTTCCTTATTCGTAATATCAAGAGACCGGTAAGTATATCCTGTTTGATTGCTATACCTATCGTTACCTTTTGCAGTAGCGATATATTCAATATCAATGCGGGTTCTGTAATAATCAGTCAGTTTTTGACCTAAAAGGCCGTTGCTTCCGGTAACGAGTACTTTCATTTTAATACGTGATTTGACCAGTTAAACTGATCGTTTTTTATTTTCCAAATATATCCATCTATTACGTAATGTACAATTTGTGGTAGTGTGAGTAATGGAACGAGTATTTTTAACACGTTATCATTAGCCTGCTCATAAAATGAACTCATAAAAAAGAAAACATCTTCATGTTCATTCCAAACCCATGTATCCCAACATAATTCTTCAATATAAGCAAACACCAATATGATCAATAAAAACCAAATTAACTTTTTACCTTGAAATATTCGCTTCAAAATTCCATTTCCTTGTGATATTGCGTTTTTTTGGTGCTTTTTATTTCCCCAAATCCATATTAGTGCAATATAGGGTATTCCATGAGCAATAACGTTTAGCAATGTAAACACCAAATCACCGTTAAAGTACACTATCCCAAAATACCAGCTCAAACCTGTACCTACAATTATGGTGTTTTTTGTTACGTTAAACGCATGCTTTTTAAAAATCAGGTATAACTCCTTTGTGATATAAACCACAATTAATAACACATAAATTAAATGAATATAATTATTGAACTGAACTGCATTAATTATTAGAAAATCGCCTTGCATAAACCAACTGAAATTGCGTTGCGGGTTTAAATGCCAGTATATGATTGGAAGTATTGTTGTAGCGTAAATCGTTATGGTATCAATGTAAGTTGATAGTTTTAATGAGTCTTCTTTACCTGAATAGATTCTCATAAATCCATATTGTTGCCTGATAAAATGAAACACCGCTAAATAGGCCAATAGACTCCAGAACAACGACACACTATAATTGTAAAGTAAGACGCTTATTAATAAACAAACAAAAGGAATACCTAGCAACAAACTTCGCTGTTGACGATAAGTATCCCAATCAAAATAGGTACGATATAAGGTTGAGTAAACATGGGCTACGTCAATACACATGATTAGAATAACCCATGCAAACAGGGGCATCTCCGATGAATATTTATATGCATCTGGCAAAAAGGCTACAATCATTAAACTAATGAATGGCGGTGCTAAAACAAACACCCCATCCACCCATTTATTATATAAATATTTATACGTTAGTTGCATATTGCTTAATGATTTCATTGGCTGCATGAATACCTTGATGAAATGCTTCTTCAAATATGGAAATACCAGAAAAATCGGTATGGGCATATTTTATCCTTGGGTGAGCGGGCTGTAAGGAGGCCAACTTCTTTTGATAACCAGGCTCAGGAAGAACCATGCCATGCCCCCAAATCCAAACATCAATTTGTTCAATATGGTTCACAATATCTAAATGGGCCATTTCCAATTCCTTTATAATTATTTCTACCCAGTCTTTATGACTGAGGCCCAAGGCCCTTTGCCTTTCTTCGGCAGCAGATTTATTGCAGAATGGATAATAAAATGTAAACACATTTTTATCTGAGGGTTGATTAAGATGCTGCTGGGTTGCATTGATGTAGCCGAGCCCGGCATTGCCATATATTACATTATCCCAGCTTAATGGTAATCCTTTTGTATACTCAAAAAACCGTTTTACAGTAATATTAGCAACCATCCATGGCATTGCATTTGCGTTGAGTTGTTGATGAGTTAATAGCTCTTGTTCAACAATATGTTTGTTAATGAAATTTGGGGTAGCTAAAACTACTACATCAGCTTCAATTAAATGCGCATCGTCTCCATTTAAATAGGTTACTTCTATTTTCTCTTTTTGATTTTGTTTTACACTGTAGGTAAGCGCATTGGTAATAATTTGGCCTTCAAGCCCCTTTTGCAATTGATTTACCAACCATTTATTGCCCTCAGGCCAAGTTAAAACATCGTCATGACTGGCATTCTCTGCTTTACCTTTTCGTGCGGCAAAATAGTGGATACCCGCCCAAGCAGAAACCTTATCAATACCAGCTCCAAAATCATCTTTAGTACAATAATTCAAATACCAAATTAGGTGGGTTGAGTTGTAGTTATTTTGCTTAAGGTATTGTTCAAATGTAATTTCATCATACCGTTTGTAGGTATAATCATTGCTGCATTTATTTACAGGAATGCAAAAAGCATCTTTGCCATCATTACCAATTGCCTTGCGATAGTTATCCATTTCACTTAAAAATCGTTTAATCTGTGCCTGTTCGGCCAAAGGCACACCAAACTTGGGTATAAGCCCTTCCTGCCAATAACCGTTTATAAAAAGCCTTTCTTCTGGATCAAAACACAAATACTCTTCATTGTAAATAGGCAATCCGTTTTTATTAAATCCAGTGATTACGCCACAAGAATGCAGAAACGACAACAGTTCTTTATCAGCGCAATCGGGTATTGGCAAATAATGTGCGCCCCAAGGGTATGCTGTAATTTCATTCTTTCCTGACAAGGAGTTACCTCCTGGCGTGTCATTCATTTCAAGCACCACAACATCTGTTACCCCATTTTTTTGAAGTTGCCTGGCTGCCGATAAACCGCTAACTCCTCCTCCTATTATCACTACTTTTTTAGCCGATTTAGTATGGGGTAATTGGGGTATTTCTCTTCTTAACTGATGTCCTTTTGTTGCATTTGCGCCTAAAATACTCCCTTTAATATGGCTGTATTTTGATTTACAGGCAAGCGGAAGCAGGGTAAAAGCTGCGACTTGGGCTATGAAAGACTTTCTACTTATTCGATTATTGGTATCTACTCCACTCATGCTCGAAATAATTAACCAACACCTGATTATTTAGCTTATTTACTTCGGTATGCATATAGGCTATATCAGGCGGAAACATCTGCATTTGTTTGAACACCTCATTGGTAATAAACCTTGTGTTTACAGTAAAAGTATCTGCTGTAATAAGCTGCTTGCTTTTATATGCAATATGAAATCCCCAATCGCCAAAGGATGGCACATATGCATGATACGGTATGGTATTAAAACCAACACTTTTTAGGGTATTATTAATGCACCAAAAAGAAGTACGCGCAATAAATGGCGAAGTTGATTGAATTACCGCTACACCATTATCTGAGAGTGACTGTGTAAGTAATTTATAAAACGTTTGGCTGTACAACTTACCTACTGAATAATTGGATGGATCAGGAAAATCAACAATAATGCAATCAAACTTTAGCTTGTTTTCTTTAAGCCAAATAAATGCATCAGCATTAGTAACTTTAACCTTTTTGTTTGAAAATGCATGCTGGTTTAGGGTTGTAAGTAGTTCATTTGTTGTAAAGAGGTTTGTAATTGCTTTATCTAAATCAACCAAAAAAATCTGTTTAACTTGTTTGTATTTCAACAATTCCCTTACAGCTAAACCATCTCCTCCCCCTAACACCAATACATTTTCTGGAGTTGTTTGACTTTGCATGGCTGGATGCACCAATGCTTCATGATACCTGTACTCATCACCAGAACTAAACTGCAAATTCCCATTTAAGTAAAGGCGTAAGTCTTTTTTACTTTGCGTAAGCACAACTCTTTGGTATGGCGTTGATTTAGCATAAATTACGTTCTCTTGGTACGCTGATGCCTCACTCCAACTTAATAATTCATTTGCATAGGTAAAACCCAGTGTTAGCGCAATTATGCTAAGTATTGCAATAAATTTAAGCCTGCCAGACCATGCTATTTCGCCAGAGAATCGGTTGCATACAATTAATGCTACAAGAATATTTAATATCCCGAAAAACAATGAAGTGCGCAACAACCCCAAGTAAGGTACCAACACTAAAGGAAAAATGAGTGAAGCCAACAATGCACCTATATAATCGAAGGTAAATACTTTTGAAACAAGCTCTTTAAACTCATACTTTTTCTCCAAAATCCTCATGAGTAATGGTATTTCAAGCCCGACTAATATTCCGGTAAAACCCACTAAGCTGTATAACACAAGCCTAAAGTACGACAAAAAGCCAAACAACAAGAATAGTATAGTGGAACTAAATCCTCCCACTAAACCAACCATTATTTCTATTTGAATAAACCAGGCGAGCAAGTTGTGGTTAAAGAAACGAGACAAATATGAACCAATACCCATGCTGAATAGGTATACGCCAATAATGGTTGAGAACTGGGTAACAGAATCACCCAGCAAATAACTGGCGGCAGTTCCCGCCACTAGCTCATATATTAAGCCACAAGTAGCTACCACAAAAACGGAAATTAATAGCAGCATATGGCTATTAAATTCACGTTTGCTTACTTTGGGGATACTATCCATGAATGGCTGACGCGATAATGATTGCTACACCGAGAATAAATGCAGCAAATACAATAGCTACAGCAACATTTTTGTGTTCTACAACTTGTTTCCATACATTTTCTGGTGTAATTTTTTCTAGCACCCAATAAGCACCAAGCAAAATTACGATACCTAATGATGCGTACAAAAACGCTGCAATTACGTATTTAAGGTTTATTAAGTTATCCATGTTGTTTATTATTTATGGTAAAATCTTGTTCTATTGTTATGGCTTTTTCCAGCCTCTGTATGTTCAACCTCATCTGTATTAAAAACACGCCAACCTGCATAATTAGCATAGTTGAATATAAGCAACATTACTATTAAAAATATGCTATACATTAATTTATTTCGTTCTTCTGCTTTGCTTATCATAAGTTCCAAATTGTTAATTTAGGAGAGAAATCACTTCCCAACCATCGCTTTTGCTCAAAAGCATACATTCTAAACACCTGAATAACAGGAATAATAATACCTAACAAGAAAAATAATGTGAAATTAGCCCATAAGGAAACTCCTTGTATTATTTCAATACCAAAACTCACATAAACAGATGAATTGCTATTCCAGGTAGGATAAAGATTTAAATGATACCGACCGGGAGGAACAGATGAAATAATAATGTAATCCTGTCTAGTTCCTTCTGACCATGCACCTTCAGAATCCGTTCCAGAATAAAATTCTAGCGATTTTGCTCCTTCAAATCGTTCTCCAGTGGCCTCGTTAATGAGCTCAAAGTTTAAATCGAACCAATCGTTGGTTAAAGGTGCATATACATTAAACTGTAGTGCTGTTTTACCACCTGTAACTTCAAAATTATTGGTTACTATCACTCCTGATGAATCAACATTTGTTTTTGAGTAACTATGGTCAAATATTTTCTTTTCCTCTGCCGGAGATTTGATAACATATTGCCCAACCAAAAGAATAAGAATAAATACAAAAGTACTTGTTAAAAGAAACGAAACATTGGCAGAAACTGGCATTAATTGCAAAGCGCCTATTCCCTCGCGTTCTGGAAGCGAACTGATTTTAAATGCGTCTTTAACCTCATTAGCGTTTATTCCCACTCCTTTGCACCATATAAGTTCGTCATCGTCTTTCTCTCTAATTAGCATATATGGTGGAGATATCCACTCAACAAATACTTTCTTTTTGTCGGAGAAAATATCGTAACCAAACTCCCCTGCTGCATATTTTACAGTACTCTTATATTTATTGTACTTTTGGTATGATTTACCTTCATACTGTAATATATCTGAAAACCCGGAAGGAGAAAGGTTGGGATAATTTTGCATTGGCCTAGCGAAAATCCAATGTCCGTTAAACTCGGTTAATGTTGCAAATCCCTCATATAAATTAAATAAAGTATACTCTCTCCAAGCGTATCCTGCCCCTAGTTGACTCCTTACCGCAAAACCAACAATTTCATAGGTTACTCCAAACAAAACTCCTTTAGTATTTAGAGGCAAATCGGGAGTAAAAACCTCATTAAATGAATGTACAAACTTATACCCCAAACCTTTCTCACCCACATAATAACTTTTACAATGCATACAAGCATATGCCAAAGCCGTCCTATGCAACACATTAGTAACCTTGCTATTACAGTGTGTGCATGTTAATTGATTTGGCAAAGGTATTATATGTGATTGTACTGCTATTTCAACCATCTGCTTTCCTCATGTTTAATAATTTTAACTCACTATAGTGATACCGTTGCCCCACGTAAATATCGTTATTCATCCTGCCAAAAAACAACCCAAAAACGAATTGTTTGTCGTTAGCAAAATCACATGCATCAAAGCTCATATTATAAGATTGTATATCAAACACTTCACCCTCCATTCGGGTCATTGTATTTCTTTGCTTGCTGCTTAGATAAAACAACTTATTCGTTTCAGGAAACTCAAAAGCTCTACCTAAAGTAAAGTCATAATCAGATTTTTTAAGGGTGTGTGGATTTTTTTTACAGATAACATATCCACCCGGTTGATCTAATAAATACAACACCTTCTCATCATTAGCATGTAAAAACCATAGGTTTCTGTTGCCGTTGGTTAATACAAACTGATACCGCCCTATAAAGGTATAATTTATCTCTTCAAAATTGAGTTGAGAACCCAATTTAAATGGGGTAAGGTCTTCAAAAATACGAAAAGCCTCTTCTGGCTTATTTTGAGTATATGAAACTCCTTTATATAAGATACTTTGGCATGCTGGACAAACATATGCCGCAGCCAGGTTTGATTTAAATTGATGCGTTAAATTACACACTTTACACATACGTTATCTGTTTAGTGTTGTTCTTTTAACTTCAATTGGGTTGAAATAATCATGCACGCTATTGAAAATCTGCTCAACCTTATCATCATTTTCCTTTAAGTAATTAGACAAAAAAACGTCAAACGTAATCATTTCAAACTCAGGCCAAGTGTGCACACTTAAATGAGATTCTGTTAAACACACTACAGCAGTATAACCACCACCCTCAAAATCATGATAAACCTCTCCAACCTTTGATAAATCAAGAGAGCTAACCAATGAATCAATCAACACCTTAAATGAATGGCTTTTTAGCAGTAGTTTGTTATCAGTTGTTTTAAACTCTGCAATAATATGTTTACCTGGTTTATACTTCAACGCTTCACAAATTAATATGGCTTATAAAGAAAACGTAATTATAAAACACTGTTATAAATATTACAAATAAATTTTTCTGCTTGTTATGCAATTATCACAGATTTTGTGGATACTTACATACAACCAGTAATTACCTATTTAATTCATTACTCATGTTGTTGTGATACCCTTCACACGCATCAACGTTAGTCATGGCTGCGGTATTAATCACCACATCCGGCTTAATGCCGCTAATAAGTGTTTCAACCTCCTCCTTATTCGTAATATCAAGAGACCGGTAAGTATATCCTGTTTGATTACTATACCTATCGTTACCTTTTGCTGTAGCGATATATTCAATATCAGTGCGGGTTCTGTAATAATCAGTCAGTTTTTGACCTAAAAGGCCGTTGCTTCCGGTAACTAAAATTTTCATACTACAAGTATATCATTCTTCTTGATACTCTAAAATATCTCCGGGCTGACATTGCAATGCTTTGCAAATGGCTTCAAGCGTAGAGAACCGAATGGCTTTGGCCTTGCCTGTTTTTAAAATAGACAAATTGGATAGTGTTAAATCAACCTTTGCCGAAAGTTCGTTGAGGCTCATTTTGCGTTTGGCCATCATTACATCTAAGTTTACTATTATAGCCATGGTGTTATATTGTTAAATCTTGTTCTTCTTTAAGGGTGATACCGTATTTAAATATTTCAACTATTAGTAAGATAATAACCATATAAAATAGCCCTTCAAACATAGAAGCATCATAATAATAAGCAATTCGATGATGCGGCAAAACTGCATTTTCGTTAAACAAACTTGGGTAAATAATATTACGTATCAATTCCAAAATGGGTGCAAGACCAACAATAAAAGCTACAATACGCAATCTCCAGATATTTCGTTTATCAAAAATTTGGCTTTGTTTTAATGATTTAAGCACTTTCAATAATTGCCATGTAAACACAAGCCAAATGAGGTATTGAACAACATTTAAAAAAAATATTACTGCCGCTTTTAAACTTACATCTTTGTAATTTTTGTAGAAAATACCAGAACCTGCAAGCCGCTTTTGACCAATTCCAACTTCAACAATAGAATCTTTGTTAATGACCGGAATTGATAAGGTAAGATTGGAATCTGAAAATAAGCGAACATCCGAATGAATATATAAAACAGATGCTGATTTAGGAGATAGTACCATGTAAAAATACCAACCAACAGCCACAATTTGCATAACAAATCCAACAATAAACAGCCAATACAGCCCAGTAATAAATAATTTTTTCGTTTTCATATATTTAATGTTTAAATATACAACGTTAATTATTATTTATTACTAATCAATACAATTTTATTGTTTTTCAATAATTATAGATTGTTTTAAGATAAAAAGAAATGATTTATACTAAAAAAGAATACCAGTTTGTAACCCAAACCACTTGTATTCATCAGAGTTTAATTCCAATACATCTAACTGCCCAAATCTATAGGTTGGCTCAACAAACCACTTTACTTTATTCATTTTAATGAGAACATTACAAGAGAATGCGCTTGTAGCCAATAATTCATATCCATTATAAGCTGATTTACTTGTTTCAATATATTCACCCTGCTCATTAAAATATTTATATCTGTTTTGTGTATGTAATAGATTTGAAAACCAAAATCCCGAACCTAAACTAACTGTTAACCTATTTCTTTTATATATTTCTCTATTTAACGTTAATGGTATAATTAACTGATGTTGAAACGATTTACTTTCAAAAAACCCATTTGACTTAGTAGATTCCATGAAGGGTATGCGCGAGAAAGCCATTTTGGGAGTTCTGTTATAGTCAATAGCATAACCTAAACCAGACTTAAGATGCCAATTGGCATTTAAGGTATGCTTCCATAATCCAAAAAAACCAAAGGATGTTGTTTTACCGAATACAGAACCGATCTCGTTGCCTCCTAACAAACTTAAACCAAAAGAAGATTTAGATTGACTTTTGCCAAGTAAGGAGGTGCTTAATAAAAGTATAATAGTTATATATTTCATACTACTAAAGTACATATGTTGCTGCAAAACCACAAATTAAATTTATCCTCTTTTTCTTAAACCAAATACTGCCACTCTGTCAGAAAAAGTCTTATATTTGCACCTCGAAAAAACAATATATGAGAGGATTAGTAGGCGATATACCAGTAGAAACTGCCACAAGAAATTTATACATAGAAACTTATGGATGTGCCATGAACCTTGCCGATAGCGAGGTAATGGCCAGCATTATGCAAGCTGAGGGTTTTAAGACAACTGACGACCCCTTAAAAGCGGATGTGGTGTTTTTAAACACTTGTGCCATTCGGGATAATGCCGAAGCCAAAATTTGGGGTCGCCTAAAAGAAATGAAAGGCAACAAGCGTAAAAACCCGGGAATGATAGTAGGTGTAATGGGGTGTATGGCTGAACGGCTAAAAACTAAATTATTAGAACAGGAGCAATTGGTTGATATTGTGGTTGGCCCTGATGCGTACCGCGATATTCCGAAACTAATAAAGCAGGTAGAAGAAGGACAAAAAGCGGTGAATGTATTGTTAAGCCGCGAAGAAACGTATGCTGAAATAACCCCGGTGCGCTTGAGCAGCAATGGTGTTAATGCCTTTGTAAGCATTATGCGTGGTTGTGATAACATGTGTTCGTTTTGTGTAGTTCCTTTTACACGAGGCCGTGAACGCAGCCGTGAGCCGGAAAGCATTGTGCGTGAAGCTACCGAATTATACAACCAAGGATATAGAGAGGTAACGTTACTTGGCCAAAATGTAGATTCTTACAAATGGTCGGCTTCGCTCAGCAACCCATCAGATATTCTTGACAAAAATGACGTGGTGAACTTTGCACAACTCTTAGAACAAGTAGCGCAAATTGCTCCTGATTTACGCATCCGATTTTCTTCATCACACCCAAAAGATATTACTGATGAGGTGCTTTTTACTATGAAAAAGTACGACAATATTTGCAAGTATATTCACTACCCGCTGCAAAGCGGAAATTCGCGTGTATTAAAGTTAATGAACCGTACCTACGATAGGGAATGGTTTATAAATCGCCTAAACCGTATTCGTGAAATATTGCCGGATGTGGGTATTAGCACTGACGCCATTGTTGGTTTTTGCAGTGAAACAGAAGAAGAGTTTAAAGACACCTTGGACATGTTTGAGTATGCCCAATTTGAGTTTGCCTTTATGTACGCTTATAGCGAACGCCCGGGCACTGCTGCAGCAAGAAAGTATCCTGATGATGTTGCAGAAGAGGTGAAAGGCCGCAGGTTAGCCGAATTGATTGCACTTCAAAATAAAATCGGACTGGAGAAAAAACAACAATATATCGGTAAAACATACAAGGTACTTATTGAAGGGTTTTCCAAAAAATCAGATGCCGATTTAAAAGGAAGAAATGACCAAAACCAACTGGTGGTGTTTCCGGCAGGCGAAGGCTATGGCAAAGGAGACTATGTAAATGTATTGATTGAACGCTGCACCATGACAAGTTTGTTTGGGAAGGTGGTTGATTAGACCATTGTTAATGGGTAACAGTATGAACGAGCAATTAATAAAAACGATTAATACACTTAAAGCGGAAATAGATGCTTTGCGTCCATTGGATAAAGACACCGAGGGACGTATTCAACAAAAATTTCGGTTAGACTGGAATTACCACTCCAATAATATTGAAGGGAACAGTTTAACCTTTGGTGAAACAAAAACGTTTTTATTACATGGAATTACTGCCGATGGAAAACCCCTAAAAGACCACTTGGATATTAAGGGCCATAATACCGCATTAGAAATGTTGGAAGATGTGGTGCATGATGGCAGAGATTTAAACGAAACATTTATCAGAGAACTGCATCAAATTATTTTGCACGAGCCTTATGATAAACCTGCCGTTACTCCTGATGGTAAGAAAACAAACAGGCGCATACAAATAGGTAAGTATAAAACGCAACCGAATCACGTGGTAACCAAAACAGGAGAAACCTTTTATTTTGCCACGCCAGAGGAAACACCCGCATTGATGAATGACTTGATGAATTGGTTTAATCAATCCATCAAAGAACGAAAACTTCACCCTGTTGAACTAGCGGCATTGTTGCATTATAAATTTATTCGCATACACCCTTTTGATGATGGCAACGGCAGGCTTTCCCGCATCTTAATGAATTTAACCTTGATGAAGTTTGGCTTACCTCCTGTAATTATAAAAACACAGAAGAAAGAAGAGTACTACAGGGCATTGCAACAAGCAGATGGTGGCGACAACAACTTTTTTGTTGAGTACATCGCTAAACTTCAAATAGATTCGTTGGAGCTTTATTTAAGAGGTGCGAAAGGAGAACATATTGAGGAGGAAGATGATTTAGATAAGGAGATTGCCTTGTTTAAAGCAAAAATCAACCATAACACTTTGACGAATAAACACAGGAGTTCTCAGAATCAGATACTTTTTTTCAAAAACGTATTGATTCCTTTACTTCAAAAAGTCCTTAATACACTTACTAAATTTAACCCCTTGTTTGAATCATTTTATTTTGAATATCAATTAACAAATGATATTTTTTATACAAATACGCCAGTAATGCATCCAATAGGGCAGATCATTCTCATTAATGAATTTATAGATGAATTAGAGATAAGAAGTAAACTAGATACTAATTTTTTGAGCTTACATATCACTGCTGCATGGTATAATTTAAAGGCTTCCAATTTGGATGAGAATCGTCTTAATTATAAATTGTATGTTAAATTTAATAAAGCAAATGTTACAATAAAGTATGATGGTTCGCCAGGTGAAAAAATCTTTTTATATACAGAGAAATTATCTCAAGAGCAAATAAATCAAATTACCAGAGACTCTGCTGAGAATTTAATGAAACAAATTGAACACTTATAATTAGGGGCTGGATGAGCACACATGTTATAAACAAACAACGATTTGAAATTATTTTTAACTCTTTCTTGTAAACACTAATTAAAACAACATATCAACCGATTACCTATGAGCAAAATACCATGTTGATACCAAACAAAACTAAATCAAATAAAACGCTTGCACTTAATTACTTCATAAGTTAATGGAGCATTTTGCACTATATATCCCTTCTATAATCATAATTGCCATTGCGGTGTTTTACATCTGGCGATATGCCAGAATTGCGTTAAAGTACAACTTTGCCCATTCCAATAAATCGTTGGTATTGCTGCCGACTAAGGATTTTAAACAAACATGGGAACCTTTTTTAAATATGTACTTCCCGTATTTTAAAAACCTGAATGAAACTGGGCGAGAGCAGTTTATTAAAAGACTTATACGCGTACTTAAAGATATAGATATTGTTGGAAAAGAAAACTTGGAGGTAAATGATGAAATGCGCATTTTATTGGCAGCTACACTCGCGCAAATCACCTTCGGGCTAAAAAGGTACGGGCTACCGGGATATAAAATGATTCATGTTTATCCTTCCAAATTTCACATTCGAAACCAGCGTGAGCCGGTTATTGCAGCCACTTACAAAAAGAATGTGATTTCATTATCGTGGATGCATTTTGAAAAAGGCATATTGCACGAACAAGACGGAAACAACCTTGGCGTAAAAGAGTTATCATATGCCTTAGAAAGAACAGTAAGAAACGGTGAACTATTTGATTTGCACTTTGCCAGCTACCTTGATATTTGGTATGATTTAGTAAAAAAACAACCTACTGAAATACAACAAGCCTTTTATGATTTTATAGGAACAGAACCCGGTGAAGACACTTTTTTATTGGCAAATACAGTGGTATTATTCTTTGAAAAACCTTTTGAATTCAAACGCGATTTCCCGGATATTTACGCACACCTTTGTGTATTGCTCCATCAGAATCCATTAAACATTACCGAAAATTACACCTACACTAAAAACTGGTTTAAAGCGCATACCTTAAAGCATGAATTACCCGATAGTGTTATTCCTACATTTCATCACAACATCTGGCATTGGAGCTATAATGTGTTTATCATTAACTTGTGCATAAGTCCATTGGTTATTTATTATTACCTGCTGCCTAACCATTTCATCAACTTATTCGAAATTACAATCGCCATTATTGGGCTATCCTTGGTTACCATACCAATTGCAAATTACTATAACAATAGGCATAAACTTTTTAGCAACGCCTTTAAAGCATTTAGCTTTAATTTATTTGGAGGAAGCCCAATTGCCATTATCATTTTAATGCTCATTAATGATCTTATTCCCATCCAAGCTAACCGACTAGAGGAACATCAAATTAAGGAGGTTACTGCTCTAACATACCATAGCAACAGGGGGGGATCTCGCATTAGCGATTATGAGTTTACTTTTGTAGATAGTTTTTTATTGGACTATCCTTATGCCCGAAGAATAAACCCGAAATGCGTGGATCATACCACAGGAATTGAACATGGAAAAATAGCATTTACATACAGACGCGGAATATTGGGCTTTAACTATATTAAAAACAAACAGGTAATTTATAACCCTGATTACATTTATTAAGTTACAACAATGAACATACAAGAAATAAAACAACGATTTGAAATTATTGGCAACTCTCCCCTGTTGAATATTGCATTAGAGACGGCAGTAAAAGTTGCACCTACTGATATTTCAGTTTTAATTAATGGCGAAAGTGGTGTGGGAAAAGAAGCCTTTAGCAAAATTATTCATGCACTAAGTAACCGCAAGCATGGTAACTTTATTGCTGTAAACTGCGGTGCTATACCTGAAGGCACCATTGATTCGGAATTGTTTGGCCATGAAAAAGGCTCGTTTACCGGTGCACATGATACGCGCAAAGGCTATTTTGAAACCGTGAGTGGAGGAACTATTTTTTTAGATGAAGTTGGAGAATTGCCATTAGAAACACAAGCACGTTTATTAAGGGTTTTAGAAAGTGGTGAATTTATTAAAGTAGGATCATCAAAATCACAAAAAACAGATGTGCGCGTCATTGCCGCTACAAATGTGCAACTTTTAGACGCCGTTGCAAAAGGAAAATTTAGAGAAGATTTATACTATCGT